>JBBQOG010000345.1:0-4058 GCA_038330665.1 Bacteroidales bacterium | reverse complement strand
TTCATGCAGAAGCATCAGCCCCCGGGTATATTTTTTATTGATGAGAGCCGGCACGGGCAATTTTGTCACCAACTTTCCGATTCGTGCCGTATCACGGCGAACGGAGGCCAGGTCTCGTTCGAGGTTGAGTAAAAAATCCGAAGTGTTCTGGCCGGCAATTTTCGGACTGATCAGTGCTTGTTGTTCCGAACGGATGGCAAGGGATCTGGTCTTACTGTAATTGCGGCTCAGGATGAACCTTTCATTTTCAATTTTCCAGCAATACATGGCCGAATCATACAGATTTTCGGCGTCATTCAGCGAGGCAGGAATGAAGTCCTTCTCAATGGTCCGGTGGGCTTCTGCAATGGCCATCCGGGCTCTGGAAAGTTCCCTTTCAGGTGCTTCTGGTGTACCAAAGAAGAATATGCCGAAAATGCACAAAGGAAGGGCGACCACAAAGGTCAGGAAGAATACCTTGACTTTCTTTTTTAACTTTCTTGCCATGCTGTTTCCGATTTAAAAAGCCCCGGAACCAACAATTGATTCCGGGGCTTTAAAGATCTTAGTTATTCTTTTAAAAGGCTAACTATTTCCGGCCTTTAACTTTTGACATTACATCTGTCAGTTCGGTGTTGATGCTGGTAGCTTTTTCTTTCATGGATTTTGCCTGATTCAAAGCATTGATCACATCATCACTTGCCAATTTGTTGTTCACTTCGGCAACCTGGCTTTCGATGTTGGTTAAGTCAGCTGAGATAGCTTCCATGGCTGCTTTGCCTTCTTTTCCCTTTGGGGCTTTGGCAAGCATTTCCTTGTTGGCTGTCAGTAAGGTACCTACCTCTTCGAGGGTAGCGGTACATTCCTGTTTCATCTGCTCTTTTTTAGCAACAGCATTGGCAGCAACAGTTTTTGCCATTTCTGAGGTAGCAGTTAACTTAGCCACTTCATCTTTGTAGTTTTTGAAGAGTTTTGATTTCTCTTTTTCTACAGATGCCAATACGGTCATCAGGGAATCCTGAAGAGCATTGAATTCACCTGAAACATACAAATTTGCCTGTGCACTTTTGGCAGCTTCAACTGCAGCATTTGCTGCATCAACTTCAGCTTGTGGGTATTTCTGGCAGCTCGAGAAAACAAGTGCCATACCAACAATCGCAATACCTGATAACAATTTGATTTTCATTTTAAATCCTCCGTTAAAGATTTTAGATAATAGATAAATAGAATTATTTTTTGGTTTTCTAATAGATTTCGAGGGTGGGAGCGGGCATTATACTAATTATTAAACTTTTGTCTATAACCAGCCTTTGAAATTCGCTACAAAGGTAATACTAATTGCATCCGTTATTCATGTAACGCAATTATTTTTTTAAAAAATCATAAGTCACTATAAAATAATAAATTAAAAGTGGTAATGTAAGCAAATTTCTTCGGAAAGTTGCTTAAATTTTCCCTTCCAGTTGAAATTTGAACTTTAATCGCTCCCCGTTTCGGTCGACTTTTAGCAGTACGGATCTTCCATTTTCACCATAAAGAATATTATTAATGTCTTCCAGTTTGAGTATAAATGCGGGCTGGTAGTTGATGAATTCAAGCAGGTCACCGGGTTTGAGCCCGGCACGATCCGCAGGAGAACCGGATATGACATTGAAAATAGTGTATGCCGGAATCGCAGGATCGATCTTTTCCACGTCCATACCGCTCCGGTTATAGGAGAACGGGGCTCCGAACATCTTGTTTTTCTGAAGGTACAGGGCCGACCCCTGGAAATCAAATATGACATTGAACCTTCGAAGAATATCATTTCCAAGACTGCCATGACGTTGCGAGTTTAGTGTGAGACCGGCCACACTGGTTGAATCCGGAAAGGAGACCAGCGGCTTATGGAATACAAAAGGGCCGATGGTAATTTTCTTAGCCCGACCGTTTACCCCGGATATTTCACCGTTCAACCCCTGGCCGAGCAGGGCCCTCACCGTCTTCTTCGGAACCACTATTGTGGAGTCGGAAAAGGGTGCCACCCATAACGAGAGGCTGGCACCTGTATCGATGAGCAACCGGGCAGTCAGGCTCCGGTCGTTTTCCTGCAGAATATTCACATCCAGGTATGCCTTCCCGCCAATAATATGCAAAGGGATCTTCGCAAAACGGTGGGTTTTCCTTTTAAAATTAAAATGATCGCGGTCGTAAAAAGTAATCAGCTTGCTCACGGGATCCACACTGATGACGAAATTTCCAAACAGGTCGGAACCGATCAGACCGTTTACTTTGATACCCAGTTGTCGGGATAATTCAAATTGATCGGAAGTGAGAATGTAAATGTCCATGCCGGATCCGGTTATACCCTCCGCCAACCTTTCATGATCTTCAATCTGCACCTGGTTTCCAGCCGAAAAGTAAGCCTCGATGGGTATGCCATTGCCTAACCCCCCGACATTGATTTTCCGTGCATCCATCATCGAAACGGTATCCCCATCGGTAAGCCCGGTGATGATGGTGTTGCCGATCCCTGAATCCAATACTAGCTGCAGAACGGATGATTGATTGATGCGAACCGGAATAATGATGAGGTTCTGGGAGAGCTCAAACGGCAAAACCAGTTTGTTACTGGCAGGATTGATAAAGGAATAAGCCGTTTGCCCTTGCAGTTGGAATGCGGTTAAAGAAATCGCAACCAGTAATATATTGAAGATCCGTAGTTTCATGCATGAAAAATCCAGTCCAAATTACTTATTAATTGCTTGCTTTCGATTGAGTTGGAAAGTTGATTGACAACCGTGGGTACCTGCTTTATAACTGCACGGTAATTTCCGTTCCGGGCTCGATCAGAAACTGTTTATTCCTGACCCGGATTTTAAGTTTCCTTTTTCCGACCTGGCTGATGCGGATCTGTTCCTTACTGATGGCTAAATTTAGCCGGTGTTCCCGGAAATGGATCGTAAAGGCAAGGGAATCCCAGCCCGCAGGCAGTAGGGGATTGAACTGCAGCTGATCCGAAATGACCCGCATGCCGCCAAATCCTTCCACGATGGAGAGCCAGGTTCCGGCCATACTGGTTATATGGCAGCCTTCTCCAACCTCGTTGTTATAGTCGTCAAGGTCCAGTCGGCTGGTCCTGAGATAGAACTCATAGGCACGTTCGGCGTAACCCAGCTTGCACGCCAGGATATTGTGGATACAAGGCGAAAGGGAGGATTCATGAACCGTCCGGGGTTCATAAAAATCGAAATTGCGTTTGATCACCGCCACATCAAAGTGTTCTTCGAAGAAATAAAGCCCCTGCAAAACATCCGCCTGTTTGATCAGGGTGGACCGAAGAATCCGATCCCAGGCCCAATGCTGGTTGACCGGCCTTTCAGCGGGAAGAAGATCCGACGCCAGAATTTGTTCTTTATCAAGATATCCGTCTTGCTGCAGGAAAATGCCCAGCTCTTCATCTGCGGGGAGGTAGGCATGTGTGACAAGCGTATTCCACCTGTTGGTTTCCTCTACCGGGTTGAACCCGGTCTTGGTTGCTATCCGTGTCCATTGGACTGGATATTTTTCTACCACAATGGCAATACATTCTATGGTGTAATTCAACGTCCAGCATGCCAGGTAATTGGTATACCAGTTATTGTTTACATTGTTCTCATATTCATTGGGTCCGGTGACGCCTAGCAGCACAAACTGTTTCTTTTTATCCGAATAATTGAAACGTTGTGACCAGAACCGGGATATCGCGATTAACACTTCCAGTCCGAATTCAGGCAGATAGGATTCATCACCCGTATGGCGGATATAATTATAAATGGCATAGGCTATGGCTCCGTTCCGATGAATTTCCTCGAAGGTGATCTCCCATTCGTTGTGACATTCCTCCCCGTTCATGGTCACCATCGGGTAGAGTGCCGCTCCACTTGTAAATCCTAATTTTTCGGCATTTTCTATCGCTTTGGCCAGATGGCGGTAACGGTAGATCAACAGGTTTTTGGCCACTTTCCGATCCGCTGAATTCAGGTAAAACGGAAAGCAGAAGGCCTCGGTATCCCAATAGGTGCCCCCTCCGTATTTTTCGCCGGTAAACCCTTTCGGAC
>JBBQOG010000344.1:0-4071 GCA_038330665.1 Bacteroidales bacterium | reverse complement strand
CCAACGTCACAATCAGCGGCAGGGGCAACGATGTCGTACTTTCCGGAGAATATTTGACCAAAGCAAAAAATCCGGGCAGTTTTAATTTAGACCTGGATGTGCGGAAATTGAATCTGGAAGCGGCGGAAGGATTCAGCATGGGGAATATCAGAAATGCATCGGGGAATATCAGTGGAAAGTTGAATATAACCGGCACTGCAAATGCACCGGCCATAAGAGGTGATCTTCGGTTTAACCAGGCAGCTTTTAATATAGCCATGCTGAATTCCCATTACACGATACCAGATGAGAAAGTGAGTTTCAAGGCTGACGGCGTTCACCTGGATACCTTTACTATGGTTGATACGCTAGGGAACAAGGCAATTGTTAATGGCACTTTATACACAGAGAACTACCGTGATTACCGCTTTGGACTTGACATCAGCAGTAAAAATTTCAAGGCTTTAAGCAGCACGAAAAAAGACAATAAGCTATTTTACGGAGTGATGTTTTTAGACACAGATCTGCGTATCCGGGGTAATATTGCCAGTCCTGTGGTGGAAGGCAAGGTGCATATCAACAAGGGAACCGACCTGACCGTTGTGATCCCCCAGAATGCTCCGGGCGTGATTGAAAGGGAGGGTGTCGTTGAGTTTATCGATATGGATTGCCCGGTATGTCCGAAGGGGGTCGGCAAACCACTTGATTCACTTAAGATCAACAGCATCAGCGGAATGGACATTTCGGTAAACCTGGTAGCGGATTCCAGCGCGGTTTTTAATCTTGTTATCGACCAGGCCAACGGAGATTTTCTTAAAGTCCAGGGCGATGTCCAATTAACCGCAGGCATCGATCAGAGCGGGAAGGTAAATCTCACCGGCACCTTTGAGATTAAGAAGGGTGCCTATGAGCTTTCATTCAATTTCATCAAGCGGCGCTTTGTCATACAAAGAGGCAGCACCATAACCTGGCAGGGCGAACCGACAATGGCCGATGTTAACGTCACGGCTGTTTATGTGGCCAACACGGCACCTTACGACCTGGTTCAGGGCAAGCTGAATGAACCGCCGGCTGCACTGAATCGTTACAAGCAGAAACTCCCTTTCGAAGTGAACCTGAACATGAAGGGTGAGCTGATGAAACCTATCCTCTCTTTTGACATCATTTTGCCGACCCATAATTATAATGTAGCCCGTGATGTGGTTGAAAATGTGCAATATCAGCTCACGCAGCTGAAAACACAGCCTTCGGAATTGAATAAGCAGGTTTTTGCTTTACTGCTTCTCAACCGCTTTGTAGCTGAAAACCCTTTTGCCAGCGGGGCCGGAGGAGGAGGAGTTGAATCGCTTGCACGCAGCAGTGTGAGCAAGCTGATGTCTGATCAGGTCAATAAACTGGCGGCAAGCCTGATTACCGGGGTTGATCTGAATTTCGACCTGGTTTCGAGTGATGATTATACCACCGGGGCATTAAAAAATCGTACCGACCTGAATGTCGGGGTATCCAAGCAACTTTTCAACGATCGGCTAAAGGCCAGTGTAGGCAGTAATTTTGAGCTGGAAGGACCGAGGAATGCGAACCAGAACGCCAGCAACATAGCAGGTAATGTGGCACTTGATTACCAGCTCACCCGTGATGGAAAGTATATGATCAGAGCCTACCGAAAAAATGAATATCAGGGAATCATGGAAGGTTATCTGGTGGAAACCGGGATGGGCTTTGTTTTTACAGTCGATTATACCCGCTTCAGGGAGATCTTTCTTCGACCGGATTCCAAAGAGGTCACACGCAAACGAATCAAAAAAGAGACGCCATGAAGTTCTTCAGATACTTCTTTTTTGCAATCATACTGGCGGCACTCGCGGCCTGTAGCAATATCAGGTACCTGCCTGATGGGGAACAGCTGTATATCGGTGCGGACGTAAAAATTGTAAGTGACAGCCTTAAGAATAGCAAGAAGAAGATTCTCAGCACGGAACTTAAATCATTACCGCGTCCAAAACCCAACCATTCGTATCTGGGTATCCGGCCCCAGTTGTTGGCTTACCATATTGCCGGATCCCCAAAGAGCACGAAAGGTCTGCGAAATTGGTTAAAATTCAAGATCGGTGAACCCCCTGTCCTGATGAGTTCGGTAAACCTTCAGATCAATCAGGAAATATTACAAAACAGGATGGAAAACCGGGGCTATTATCACGCATCCGTCACCTCGGATACTTCATCCTCAAACCGGCGCGTAAAGGCCACCTACACTGCCATCCCCGGCTTTCAGTACCTGATCAAAGAAGTGGAATTCACAATGGATACCAGCGCCCTCGGAAAAGCGGTGATGGCGGCTTCGGCCAAATCGATCCTTAAGCCGGGAGAACCTTATAACCTCGATGTAATCAAAGGCGAACGCGATCGCATAGAGCAGGCTCTAAAGGAACAGGGATATTACTATTTCAGTTCCGATTATTTGCTGATAAAAGTGGACAGCACGGTTGGCCGGCGGCAGGTAAAACTGTACATGACGATTAAACCGGAAACCCCGCTGCTGGCATCAACAAGCTTTGTCATCGGCGATATCACGGTTTATCCAAATTTTAACCTGGAGCAAACCCTGCAGGATACGGTCAGAAGCAATGCGGTATTGTTCGAGGGATTTTACGTGATCGATAAGGACAGCACCTTTAAACCCAGCGTTTTCAGCCGATCGATGTCATTTAAAACCGGGCAGCTTTATAACCGCACGGCACACAATCTTTCGCTTACCCGGCTGATGACCATCGGTTCATTTAAACTGGTTACCAATCGTTTTGAAATAAAGGAAAATGCTATACAGCCGACGCTGAACACCTTTTATTATCTGACCCCGCTGCCTCGAAAATCTTTGCGACTGGAATTGTTGGGAACAACGAAGTCCAATAACCTCACCGGATCTGAGCTGTCGGTGAGCTGGCGCAACCGCAACACATTTCGAGGGGCCGAACAATTTATGATCCGTGCATACGGGAGTTTCGAGGTGCAGATTAACGGATCACAATCCGGATATAATACCTACCGTTTGGGCGCGGAATCCTCCCTTTCGATTCCACAGTTTGTGGTCCCCTTTCTGCATCTGAGCACAAAACATGGATTTGTACCCCGTACGAAATTCACATTGGGCTATGAAATACTTAACAAACCCCAGCTTTATGGGCTTCAATCTTTTCGGGCCCTGGCAGGATATGTATGGAAGTATAATGCTCGTATCGAACATGAATTAAACCTGGTGAGCATTAATTTTGTAAAGCCCACAAACGTAACCACCCTTTTCACCGATAGTCTCAACAATAATCCGATCCTTGCCAAAACAATCGAACGGCAATTTATCGTCGGATCCACCTATTCCTTTACCTATTCCGATCAACTCGAAGTGACCCGGAGGAATAATATCTTTTTTAACGGAAATATTGATGTGGCCGGAAATTCACTGGGACTGATACAGGGTGCCAATTACAAAACCGGGGATACGGCTACGATCTTTAAGATGCGCTATGCCCAATACTCCAAAATCGATGGGGATTTACGCTATTATTTGAAAACCGGTCGCGATTCGAAATTGGTTGGACGCATCATGGCAGGATTTGGTTTTCCGTATGGAAATTCGTCTGAGCTGCCATTTATCAAGCAGTATTTTGCCGGCGGCACCAATAGCATCCGTGCTTTCAGGGCGCGTTCCATTGGACCGGGAACCTATCGTCAGGCCGATACGGGAGTCAATAACTTTCTTCCCGACCAGTCGGGAGATATCAAGCTGGAAATGAACGCAGAATACCGGTTTAAACTGTTTAGCGTCGTAGATGGTGCCGTATTTGTGGATGCCGGTAACGTCTGGTTGTATAATGACAGTCCGGATAAGCCCGGAGCTAAGTTCACCAGCCAATTTCTGAAGGAAATGGCTGTGGGAACAGGTATTGGCCTGCGTTTCGACCTTTCCTTCCTGATCTTGCGTACCGACCTTGGTTTTCCGGTCCGCAAACCCTGGCTAACAGATGGACAACGGTGGGTTTTCAACCAGATTGACTTTACCAGTAAAGTGTGGCGCAAGGACAACCTGGTTTTCAACCT
>JBBQOG010000343.1:0-4105 GCA_038330665.1 Bacteroidales bacterium | reverse complement strand
GAGTCCCCCGACCCAGATAATGTTGGGATTCAAGGGGCTCACGGCGATGACAAATGCATGCCAGGCCAGTGAGGCAAATCCGGAAGGAAAATTCTGCTCGGTCCAGGTCGCTCCACGGTTCGTGCTTTTCACCAGGAACTGGCAGCCATATCCAATGAATCCATCATTGGACCTGAGGTAACCTGAAGCGATGATCGCAAATACCATGTCAGGGTTTGAAGGCGCCCTGGAAAGCATGACACGGCCGGGATATTTATTGATTGGTGCCTCCAGGATTTTCTGTTGATAGGTGTTATTAACGGTCCAGGTTAACCCATCGGCTGAGGTAAGTATGCAGGCGGCACCAGCCCGGTCATTGTCCGTCACATCACTGTTTACCCCAAAGGTGGTGCCGATATAGATAGTCGCATCGTCAGCACTGGTTTCAATATCAGAAGGTGCATAAGAATAATCTTTGCCCGGAATGTTCGGGAGAACCTGGGTCCAGGTTTCTCCATCATTGTCAGAACGATACAATCCATTAGTGGAAGTAGGCCGGTGGGCCTCGCCTTTGTAAACTCCGGAGACAACAGCCGCATAGATCACACTGTTGCCGGCCTCATTCCGGACCAGGATGTCGGTTACATACGGCCAGTTTTTTGTGGATGGAATGATCGCCCAGGTTTGTCCGCCGTCGGTAGAACGCATAACCCCTGTTCCCAGGCCTGATGATTCGCGGTAAATAATGAGGGCCGTCTGGCTTTCGCCGGTACCCGCATAAAAGGTTTGGGTGTGGTTCGGATCATAGGCCATACAACTGATTGAAAGGTCTGCCCAAAAATCATCCACCGGCATCCATTCTGAGCCCGACGTGGGATCATTGTTGTACCACAGACCACCGGTCACGGATCCGGCCCACAGTTTTTTGTGCAGCTGATCGTTGGGGTCAAACATGAGGGTACGGGTACGACCGCCCATGTTGGTCACCTGTGGTGTCCAAATTAGTTTATCCTTGCCCGACTTAAGTTGTCTGAGTGCATCGGTCGACTGGTTCGCCTGGATGATCCGTTCCCGAGGAACGGTCTTTATGGCCGGGTCGATGGTTTTAATATATTCGTCAAAAGCAGCCATGTCAGGGCGGTCCATCTCACGCTCGTTCGGATCCGACTGTTCACTCTCCTTCAATGCTGGCAACCCTTTATATTCTGAAACCAGAAATTTCTCATATTCGGACCGAATATCAGTTTTTTGGTGACGGATGACCGTTAATAAACAAAATCCGGATAAAACTGTGATTCCGGCAACTATAAGTAAATTCCTGATTTTCATGATTCTATTTTGATTAGTTCAAAGTAATATTGAGATAACAGACCTGGATTGGCGCTTTATTCATCCGCAAAAATAGGTAGACCGCCCATCATGCCATTGACCTCTTTTTTTGTTTTCTGAATAATTTCCTCATTACCAATGTCCGTAATCACACTGTCGATGAGGTCGACAATCTGCTGCATATTTGATTCTTTCAGCCCGCGGGTGGTGATTGCCGGTGTTCCGACTCTCAGGCCGGATGTTTGAAAGGGTGATCGTGAATCAAACGGTACCATATTTTTATTGACGGTGATATCTGCCCGGACCAGTGCATTCTCTACCTGTTTGCCGGTGATCTCCGGAACTTTTGTCCGCAGGTCGATCAGCATGCTGTGGTTATCGGTACCTCCTGAAATTACCTTGTAGCCTTTTTTCATAAAGGCTTCTGCCATAACGGAGGCATTCTTTTTTACCTGCTGCTGGTATACCTTGAATTCGGGAGTTAATGCTTCTCCGAAAGAGACTGCTTTAGCGGCGATAATATGCTCCAACGGACCACCCTGGATTCCCGGAAATACTGCAGAATCCAATAATGAAGAAATTTTTCGAATCTCGCCTTTTTTGGTTGCCACTCCCCATGGATTGTCAAAATCTTTGCCTACCAGGATAATCCCACCGCGCGGTCCCCTGAGGGTTTTATGTGTGGTGGAGGTCACGATATGGGCATACTTAACCGGGTTATTCAAAAGACCGGCGGCAATCAGCCCTGCCGGGTGAGCCATGTCGATCATCAGGATGGCACCGATACGATCAGCAATGGCCCTCATCCGCTCATAATCCCATTCCCGGGAATAGGCGGAGGCCCCCCCGATAATCATTTTTGGTTTATCACGGAGCGCCACTTCTTCCATCATATCATAATCTACCAGCCCTGTGGATTCCGTTACCCCATAAGATATCTGGTGATAGAGTATTCCTGAGCTGTTAACCGGTGAGCCGTGCGAGAGGTGGCCGCCGTGTGAAAGGTCGAGACCCATAAAGGTATCGCCCGGCTTCAGAACGGTCAGAAAGACAGCCATGTTTGCTTGCGCACCCGAGTGGGGCTGTACATTGGCATATTCGGCTCCATAAAGCATTTTGAGCCGGTCGATCGCGAGCTGTTCCGTTTGGTCGACCACTTCACAGCCTCCATAGTAACGATGTCCGGGATATCCTTCGGCATATTTGTTGGTTAAAACTGAACCCATGGCTTCCAATACCTGGCTGCTGACAAAGTTTTCAGAAGCAATCAGTTCAATTCCATTCTTTTGTCTTTCCTCTTCTTTTCTGATCAGGTTAAATACCGCAATATCTCTTTTCATAGCAAATGAATTACATGTTTTTCAGATTGGCTAAGATAGGGATTCTATAAACACAATAGTTATCTTTAACGCCTTGGAAGGGCAGGTATGGGCTTAAAAAAGAAGAAACGATACAATCTGTTAGTCAGGGTTCTGCGATGGAGAATCAGAAATATCTCCAGCCGGAATTTCTTTGTGTTGGTGGCTTTGCTGATCGGGATGCTCTCCGGACTGGTTGTCGTGCTCATGAAGAACGGCGTGTATATGATCCGAACTTTGCTTACCCACGGATTCTCGGCTGAAATGCACAATTACTGGTTCTTTGTCTATCCGGCTGTAGGAATAGCGCTGGTGGTTCTTTTGGTTCATTATGTGCTGAAAGTCAGGATCGGACTGGGCATACCGGTGATCCTGCATGCCATATCCGGTGCCAGGGGCGCAATCAAAAAGCACCATATGTTTTCGTCTGCCCTCACGAGTACCCTTACGGCAGGGTTCGGTGGATCTATTGGTCTTGAGGGCCCTGCAGTCCTGACCAGCGGGGCCATCGGTTCCAACCTGGGGCAGTTGCTTCATCTCAATTACCGTCAGATTATCCTGTTGATCGGATGTGCCGTTACCGGAGCTCTTGCCGCCCTGTTTAAAGCACCGATTGCAGCCATCATTTTTACCATCGAGGTATTGATGCTCGACCTGACTTTATCGTCGCTTGTGCCACTGCTGGTTGCCTCCGTAGGGGCGACTCTGACGGCTAACCTGTTTTTGGGTGAGGATGTGATGCTGTCTACGAGAATTGCCGAAGTTTTCCAGATGCGTCAGGTTCCGCTTTTCATCCTGCTGGGTGTCTTTACCGGGCTTGTATCGCTCTATTTCAGCAAGGTGATCACTTTTGTGGACGACCTGTTCAAAAAAATCCGCTCAAAATGGATCCGCTGGCTGGTTGCCGCATCGCTATTGGGAGGGGTGATCTTCCTGTTTCCTAGTCTTTACGGGGAGGGATATGATTCCATCAACCGGGCATTAAGCGGGGACCTTGGTTTTATTTTTGATAAGACGGGGTATTACACTTTTTCGGGAGAGGCAGGAACCACGCTGTTTATTCTTGCCCTGCTGATTCTGATGAAGGTGGTTGCTACGGCCCTGACCATCGGTGCCGGGGGGATCGGTGGGGTGATTGCACCGAGCCTTTTCACCGGGATGGCGGCAGGGCTCCTCTTCGGTTCCGCAATCAACTATTTCTTTGATGCCAATATCTCACTGGTATTGTTTGCCTTACTGGGTATGGCCGGTGTGTTTGCCGGGGTGCTCCATGCCCCGCTTACTGCCATGTTTCTGATGGCAGAGATCACACTGGCCTATAATCTGATCGTCCCTTTGGTGATTACCGTTGGGGTGTCTTATCTGACGATCCGCTTGTTTGAGCCGGTCTCCTTTTATCACATCCAGCTTGCACGTCGTAAACAGCTGTTTACCTCGGA
>JBBQOG010000342.1:0-4114 GCA_038330665.1 Bacteroidales bacterium | reverse complement strand
TTTCAAGGTACCGACCCGGGAAAAATCAAAGTTGGTATTTCCCAATAATCCAAGTGCCAGCCCACTAACAATCAATACAATACCACTTATTCCGGCAATGCCGAATCCCGGGATAACGAATAATTCCAGCAACAGCAGGATGATTCCCACCACAAAGAGGATAATTTCCCAATGTTCGGCTAACCCATCTATGTACAAGGGGGCAAAATAGAGCGCCGCGCCCAGGATCGCTGCGATCAGGGCAAACCCGATTCCGGGGGTCTGAAGCTCGAAATAGATTCCTCCTATGATGATCAGGATCAGGATTCCCTGGACAACCGGGCTCAACAGGAGGGCCATGAATTTTTCAAATGCAGAAAGATGATACTCTTTCAACTCATAGTTTGTAACACCTTCCTTTTTCAGGAGCCCCGGAATCGTCTCGGCCTCTCCTTCACAATAATTCCATTTGATGGCTTCGGAGGTTGTCAGGGTCAGAACCTTTCCCGTATCAATAAGACCGGCAATATAGAGGGATGGATCCACCATAGCTTCGGCAATACGCGGATCTCTTCTCCAGGTCAACAGCGTATCACGGCCACTGATCACGGTGTCCTTTCCGTGGGCTTCGGCGGTGGATCGCATGGTGGCCCGCATGTACGACTGATATTTATCGGGCATGGCCTGGCCCGTTTGGTTCACCACGGTGGCCACCCCCATGTTGGCCCCCGGCCGCATAAAGATGCTGTCGCAGGCAATAGCGATCAGGGAACCGGCCGAAGCGGCATTGTTATCAATATAAACCCAAACCGGCTTGGGGTAATAGAGTATCCGGGTGCGAATGGAATCGGCCACATCGACCAATCCGCCGTAGGTATTCATTCTGATAATGACCAGATCAGCTCCCCATTTCTCTGATTGCTCAAATGCTTTCTGCGTAATCCTCCACAAACCCTTATCCACTTCGCGATTCATCTCGAAAACAAACACCTTGTGTATCGTGTCTGAAAATACAGGCAGACTGAGTGAATAGAAAAAGATCAGGGCTAAGATTCTCATTTTCATAGGGCACCCTCTGGAAATTATCATTTGGGGAGCAAAGGTATTAAAATACAGTGTGGTTTTATTAATTTTGCACCCCGATGCCTGGCAGCCGGGCCTATCTTCGGCAGGCACTTGCACAATGGTCTAATCAGAAACATATATTATGAACAAGAAAGGTACAATTGCGATTTTAACCGGCGGTGGCGATGTTCCGGGTTTGAACCCGGCTATCCGTGCGGTGACCATCAGAGCTTTACGTGAAGGCTATGAAGTGATCGGACTGCGCCGCGGTTGGGCAGGGATTACCGAGATGGTAAGAGATAAAAAATATGACAACAGCAACAATTTTATTCATCTTACCGAAGAAGTGGTTAACCGGGCCGGACGAACCGGGGGGACTTTCCTCCACAGTTCACGCACCAGGCCCAGCCACATGCCAAAAGTATTGGTCCCTGACCACCTCCAGGATTCGTATTCAAACGAATTTAATGACCTGACCCCTGAAGTCATCAAAAACCTCGAATGGCTTGGGGTGGATTACCTCATTCCTATCGGCGGAGACGACACACTGAGCTATGGCGTCCGCCTTTACAGTGAAGGGCTCAAAGTGGTGGCGATTCCGAAAACCATGGATAATGACGTTCCTGGAACGGACTATTGCATCGGTTTTTCTACCTGTGTTACCCGCACCATTCATTTGGTCAATACCTTACGAACAAGTGCCGGGTCTCATGAACGGATCCTGGTGATCGAAGTTTTCGGGAGGTACGCGGGTTATACGGCAATGTTGCCGACAATGGCCGGTGCGGCCCATCGCTGCGTCATTCCCGAGCATAAATTCAATATCGAAAGATTAACAGAATTGCTGGTCGCCGATCGCAATCATAATCCGTCGAAATATTCGATTTGCCTGATTTCTGAAGGTGCCACATTCGAAGGCCTGGAAAATATGAGTTTCATGGACAACGAAAAGGACATGTTCGGACATGCCAAACTCGGGGGTATCGGGCTGACGGTTGGAAACCACATTAAGGATCTGACTGCCAAATATAACGACGGAAAGAAAATCAATATCATTAACCAGAACCTGGGTTACCTGGTGCGCGGTGGAGATCCGGATGCTTTGGATTCCATCGTTCCGATGGCATTCGGCAACCTGGCACTCGATCTGATTCTTAAAGGGATTCACGGGCGATTGGTTATCCTGAAAAACGGCCGATATGACAATGCTCCACTGGATGTGGTTACTTCAACCAAAAAGCTCGTAGACATTGAAAAGCACTATAACACAGAGCGTTTAAGGCCCAAATATAATGCATTCGATTTCAAACCGTTATTTATTATGACGGGTTCTGAATAAGCGAAAAGAACCGATCCATCCCTGCCCTCTTTTCGGCGGTCAGCCGATAGGAAATATTGCGGGTCAGATAATCCCGGATTTCAGACTCCGGTAAATTTATTTTCACACTCCAATCCCGGGCAATGTCCGGGATTGCTTTTATACCCTCCTCCTGTGCCCGGTCGAGCTGGAGAATGAGAGCCGGATCCACAGGTGTCCTGAGCGCCCAGGCCGCAAATACAAAGGGAAGTCCGGTATGCCGTATCCACTCTTCGGCGAGGTCATACCGATACGGATACCTGCCCTCAATGCCAAAAACCTTATCTCCGATACAAACCCCGGCACAATCCCCCTTAATGCTTCTGGTTTCAAAACCCTCCGTACCGGGTATGAAATCCCAGTCGAGATGCCAATGATCCCGGGCAAGAATACGGATAAGCTGGACACTGGTCCTTGAGTGGGAATCAAGAACCACGGTCCGGATCTGAGTTAGCGGCACTTCCGAAAACAGGCAAACCGTCCGCACCGGTCCTTCCACACCGATGCAATAATTACCTACCCACTCGATCCCCCGTACTCCGGCAAAAGCTCCAACCGGTACCAGTGCAATATCCGTATCACCATTGGCAAGCTTTGCCGCTCCAACTGCCGGGATATCCAAACTAACCGAAAAATCCTCCAACTCCGGGGAGTGCTGAATACCATAAACCAACGGTGCAGAATTCAGGTAACTTACGACAGAAATTTTCATTTTGGAAACTTAATTGAAGTGGAACAGGCCGCTTTCACCAAACCCGCAATCCGTGAACAAATGTAGTGAATGCGGGTTTATTTACAACTGCAGCCGGGGCTTGACATCCGATTTAGAAAAAACATCCGGGCAGGAGTCCCACGGGTTTTTAGTAACTTTGACAGCAAATTATAAGACCATGAATCTCACCGAATTAACAGCAATCTCTCCCATCGACGGACGTTACCGGAGTAAAACACAGGAGCTTGCACTCTATTTCTCAGAGGGGGCCCTGATAAAATATCGTTTAAAGGTTGAAATTGAGTATTTTCTGTTACTGTGCGAAATCCCTCTGCCTCAACTTATTGAATTTCCGAAAGACCGGATTTCAGCAGTTAAAGACATTTATCAAAAATTCCAAATCACAGAAGGACAGCGTATAAAGGAAATCAAAAGTATTACGAATAATGAAGACAAGTAAGTAGAATATTACATCAAGGAGCAATTCAGTTTGCTCGGTCTGGATGCTTACAAGGAATTCATTCATTTCGGACTGACCTCGCAGGACATCAATAATACGGCCGTGCCTCTTTCATTAAAAGAGGGCATACAGCAGGCCTATATTCCGGTACTCAATGAGGTGATCACCAAACTGATCTCTCTTGCCGGGGAATGGAAAGACATTCCCATGCTGGCCAGAACGCACGGACAACCGGCATCACCCACACGGTTGGGTAAGGAGTTTCTGGTTTTTGTGGAACGGCTGGAAAAACAAACCAAAACACTCAACAGCCTTCCCTACCCTGCAAAATTCGGAGGTGCCACCGGAAATTTTAACGCGCACCTCGTGGCCTATCCGGATATCGACTGGGTGCAGATGGGAAACCACCTGGTGAATGACATTTTAAAGCTGGATCGTTCACAGGTCACCACACAAATCGAACATTATGATAACCTGGCGGCCCTTTTTGATTGTCTCAGGCGCATCCAGGTGATCCAAACCGATCTTGCGCGTGACATCT
>JBBQOG010000341.1:0-4123 GCA_038330665.1 Bacteroidales bacterium | reverse complement strand
GGCCTCGAAGTCATGATACTCAACTCCTAAAAAGACTTTTAGCAGATGGAACGGTACATAGGGCAATTGCCTGGAAACCCGGCTTTCCACATCCGACCGGCTCATATCGAAGCTTTCCGTGTAGGAATACATCAGTTTGCCGAGCACTTTCAAATCTCCTCCGTTCCACCGGGCAGTCAGCTCTGTTTCCAGTCCTTTACAATTTACCTGACGAATATTCCGGGGCGACCAATAGGTTCCGGATGGAATCCATTGAATCCAGTTATTGATATTCTGGATAAAAAGCAAAGAGGTCAGGTTGATGGTGGTCCGGGTAGTAATTTTAGAAGTCCATGCCGCTCCCATATCATATCCAAAGCCGGTTTCGGGCATCAAACCGGGATTTCCGCCCGGTTGCCAGTAGCGATCATTGAGGGTTGGGACCCGATATTTATTGGAAATTTGTCCTTTAACCAGCAATCCCTGACCGGCAAGCTGATATTGTATGGCGAGTGCGACCAGCGGTTTGGTTCCTGACAGGGCATAAAACACCTGCCGGTATGACATTTGAGTGGTGAGCCGTTTGAGATTCCATTTTAACTGGCTGAACACGGCTCCGTCGGATTCCCTAACCGGTCCGTTATAAGCCTGAACCTGTGCAGTATGATATTCGAAATCCGCCCCATTCTCCATGGCAAGTCTGTCGGTGATGAACCAGCGGTGATTGAAACTCAGGAAGGTATTGGCGGTTCTTATTCCTGAACTTCGGGTAGCCGAATCGGTTGTGATCATTTTCTCCGAGTAGTTCATGCTGTCAGTAAAAAATGCTGCCGTCAGTTCAAAGGATGATCGGTGGAACCATTTGGTGGTTCTCACGAATTGCCGGAGGCTCTGGTCTTTCTCAAAAGCAGTAATGGAAGGTTGGGAGCTCATAGAAGCCGGAAGCTGTTTGTTCCGGTTTTGCCACCAGCCGCCATATTGAATGAACCAATTGTATGGCAACCGAAGGAAGAAATGTTGTTGGACGGCACCCAGATTCAAAGAATCATTAAGCCTGCATTCCAGTGGGTTGCCGGCTTTAAAGGGATTGTGGTAACGGTAGGTATTCGGACTGGATTGATACAATCCGCTCAGGTAGTACTGTATATTATCGTTGCCGACGCGTATGTTAAGTCCTGATTTAAGGTGATTCCATGATCCTGCTTCTGCAGCCAGGCTGGCAGACCACCGGTTATTCCAGTCGGGCTGATTAAAGAGGTTGACCGACCCACCAAAGGTACCGTTTCCAAAAAGTGATCCCCCAGCGCCATAGGCCAGATCAATCGCATCGGCCATCCCACCGG
The DNA here is from genome assembly GCA_038330665.1 of Bacteroidales bacterium. Classification (GTDB taxonomy): domain Bacteria; phylum Bacteroidota; class Bacteroidia; order Bacteroidales; family UBA12481; genus UBA12481. The sequence continues at coordinate 2,801 of JBBQOG010000341.1, read as the reverse complement.
ACAGCAGTGACAGGTCGATACTGCCGGTGGTAGAGCTGTTCACCGGAATACCATTCCAGTTTATCTGGGTCTGCGAGGGTGCCGAACCCCGCATTCGCAGTGAGGCCAGCGATCCCTGGCCGCCATACTGCGTAATGTTCAGGTTGGTTTCATTTTGGAGAATCTGGGCGAGATCACTTCCAATATATTTGGTTCTCAAAAGGGTATCGATATGAATCGTATAGACTTCCGACTGGTAGGCACGCGTTCTGGATCCCATGATCTGAACCTCCTCCAGCTGAATATCTGCGGATTGGGCAAAAATTGCATTAAACCCGCAAAACAGGTATAAGACCAGGATAAATTTTGATGTGTAGTTATACTTCAAGCAGTGCGTCTCCCTGAGGTTTATTCCGAACCCGTTGGTTGTTATTTTGCTCAGGCAGGTCTTCTGACTTACTCCCTCATCTGGCGCCTTCCCATTCCGGATTCGGAACAGTGGCGGGTTGCCAGAGCTGTTTGCGGAGCTTACAGCAGCGGAAACTGTTCAGGTTTTACACCTGATTCCCTTTTATTGTGGTAACCGGATGGTGACCACAAACCAAAGCGGTGTAAAAGTAATGATAATTTGTGGTGCCCCATGAACCGACTGCATGGAAAACTGTTCTATTTTTAAACAAATGTTAAAAAATGGATATTAGTTCTGCAAATCAGCGCGTTGAATTCCTCAGGAAAGAATTAAATGGTCATAACTATCGATATTATGTACAGAATCAGCCTTCCATTTCTGATTTTGAATACGACCGTTTATTAAAGGAGCTGAACGTCCTCGAGCGGGAATATCCCCAATTTGCAGATCCTCTATCCCCTACTCAAAGAATCGGGGATGACCGGAATCAGGAGTTTGTGCAGCGAGAACATGGATTTCCGCTTTATTCCCTTGGAAACACGTATAATCGGCAGGAAGTAATTGAATTTAATTCACGAATTGAAAAACTGCTGGATGAGCCTGCAGAGTATGCATGCGAATTGAAATATGACGGTGCGGCCATCAGCCTTACCTACCAGAACGGGCGACTGTTTCGTGCCCTGACCCGCGGCGACGGGGTTATCGGTGATGATGTAACGGCCAATGTAAAGACGATTCGCAGCATTCCGCTGACCATTGATATGCCCGACTGCCCTGAACTCTTCGAAATACGCGGGGAGATCATCCTTCATCGTGATATTTTTGATGCGCTGAATGAGGAAAGGCTGCTGGACGAGGAGATGCCGTTTGCCAATCCCCGCAATGCCGCGTCCGGAACACTGAAGATGCAGAATTCCGCTCTGGTGGCTAAACGTAAGCTCGACTGTTTCCTATACAGTATGGCCGGGGACCTTCTGCCCTGCTCCACTCACAGCGAAAATCTCGGATGGGCCCGGAAAGCGGGATTCAAAGTTCCGTCGTACCTTAAAGTCTGCAAGGATATTGAAGGGGTTTTAGCCTTTGTTGATCACTGGAAAGAGGCCCGAAAGGCGCTCTCATTCGACACGGATGGTGTGGTGATCAAGGTAAATTCGATGGAACAGCAGCGCAAACTCGGGTTTACATCAAAAAGCCCCCGGTGGGCCATCGCCTATAAGTTTCCACCGGATCAGGCAGAAACCCGCTTGCTTTCCGTAGACTTTCAGGTAGGGAGAACCGGAGCCATCACTCCGGTGGCAAATCTTGAACCCGTGCTCCTTGCCGGAACCACCGTAAAACGGGCTTCCGTGCACAATGCCGAACAAATCCGCCTCCTTGACCTTCACCTGGGGGATTCCGTTTATATTGAAAAGGGAGGGGAGATCATTCCGAAGATTGTCGCGGTGAATCGGGCCAAAAGGGATCTGTTCGCCAGACCGGTCGAATTTATTTCTGAATGCCCCGAATGCGGGACACTTCTCATCAGGGATCCGGGTGAAGCCAAGCATTTCTGCCCAAACGAAGAATTCTGCCCTCCGCAGATCAAAGGCCGTCTGGAGCATTTCATCAGCCGGAAAGCCATGAATATCGACAGCGCGGGTAGTGAAACGGTCGGTCAGTTGTTTGAGGCCGGACTGGTCACCACCTTTGCAGATATTTACCGGTTGACCTATGATCAGCTGATCAGTCTCGACCGCTTTGCCAATAAATCTGCTTCCAATCTGATAGCGGCCATTGAAGAATCGAAATCAGTAAAATTTGAACGGGTGCTTTTTGCATTGGGAATCAGATACGTAGGCGAAACCGTCGCTAAAAAACTGGCCCGTACATTCGGTGGCATCGAACCCATCATGAAAGCCTCACGTGAGCAGCTGATTTCGGTAGATGAGATCGGAGATCGTATTGCAGACAGCATTCTGAACTACTTTTCAAATGAAAAAAACAGAAGATTGTTGGGTTCTTTGGCGGAATCCGGCCTACAGATGAGTCAGATCATCGGCAATGATGTGAAGCAGGTGCAACTTCTTTCCGGAAAATCTGTTGTTATATCTGGAACTTTCACCCGGTATAGCCGGGATGAACTAAAAGAACTTGTAGAGCGTTTTGGTGGCAAGAATGTTTCCTCAGTTTCCGCTAAAACAAGTTTTATTCTTGCGGGCGAAAATATGGGGCCGGAAAAACTAAAAAAAGCCGTGGACCTTTCAATTCCCCTGATGGGAGAAGACGAGTTTATTAATTTGTTAAGTTTGTAGCGACATGATTTCATTTATTCAGCGAATATTTTTCCTTCCCAGGCTTGTAGCCCTTTTTAACAGGATGAACTCCAAAAAGGCGTTTGTTGTGTTGAAGGAAGCCAAAAACATCGGTATTCTGG
>JBBQOG010000340.1:0-4127 GCA_038330665.1 Bacteroidales bacterium | reverse complement strand
CTGTGGCGAAAATATGTGAAACCATCGATGAAACGGCTCTTCAGCAAAGTCAAGGATAAAGGGAAAATAGTAGTCCTTCATAGTTGCGGGGATTTACGGGAGATCCTTCCCGAGGTGATCGATATGGGTGTGGATGTGTATAATACCGTGCAAACGGAGATTTATGATTTAAAGGAATTGAAGCGGGAATACGGGAACGACCTGGTATTTTTTGGCGGAATCAGTACGCAGCAATTACTGCCGTTTGCCAGTGCCGGGGAAGTTTATGAGGAATCCTGCCGCGTGGCAGCGATTCTCGGGAAAAACGGCGGGTATATACTAGCTCCGACCAATACCATGACTGCCGAAGTTCCGGTTGCCAATGTGGAGGCTATGATTAAAGCGGCGAAAGGGATAGCCTTTAATCAAAGTCCTTTTTAATTCACTGGGGCATAACGCCAGCACGCTCATAATCATAGGTTTGATGGAATATGGATTATTTGCTTACCTTTGCGCGCAATAAATGCAAGAATCATTACGTAAAGGCCTATCTTATCCATTATCGCTTCGACCGGCCTGTTATAAATCAATTAGATGTCGTTTAAGAATTTCAATTTAGATGAGCTGATACTCAAAGCCATCGATTATGTTGGCTATGATGAGCCGACGCCGATCCAGGAACAGGCGATCCCGATCCTGCTCAACCACAAAGATCTTTTGGCGTGCGCCCAAACCGGCACCGGAAAAACGGCCGCCTTTGCCCTACCAATCATTCAGTCGCTTTGCCTTAACCCCGCTCCCGCTAACCGGTCGCGGCAGATTAAGGCATTGATTCTGGCTCCGACGCGGGAGCTGGCCGCCCAGATTGCCGCGAGTTTTAACTCCTATGCGCGATATACTCCGATTCGAACCGGGGTCGTTTTCGGTGGGGTACCACAGGGTCCCCAGGAAACTGCCCTGATTAAGGGAGTTGATGTTTTGGTGGCCACTCCGGGAAGGTTGCTCGACCTGATGCGGCAGGGTTATATCTATCTGGGTAATATCGAGTGGTTCGTACTCGATGAAGCCGATCTGATGCTCGATATGGGTTTTATTCCGGACATCCGGCGGGTGATTACTGAATTGCCGGCTAAACGGCAGACCGTATTTCTGTCTGCGACGATTCCACCTGAAGCCATGCGGCTGGCCTCCAAAATATTGCATAATCCTGAACGTATTGATGTGACTCAGGAACTTAGCAGTGCCGACGAAATCAAGCAGGAACTCTATTTTGTAAAAGCCACCGATAAACGTTATCTGCTCGCCGACATGCTTCGAAGGGACAAAAGGGGAAATGCACTGGTCTTTACCCGCACCAAGCAGGCGGCCGACCGGGTGGCCCGAGCCCTTAACCAGTCCGGCATACCGGCTGAAGCGCTGCACGGCGACAAGAGTCAGGTTACCAGGATCAAAGCGCTGGGCGATTTTAAAAGCGGCCGGCTCCGGGTGATGGTAGCCACCGATATTGCAGCCAGGGGGATTGATGTAACCGATCTCACGATGGTGATCAATTATGAACTTCCCAATGCCCCCGAGATGTATGTGCACCGTATTGGCCGCACCGGAAGGGCCGGAGCAGTAGGAAAAGCGGTTTCATTCTGTGATTCCAGTGAAAAGGCCTATCTGAGGGAGATTAACCGGATATTGGAACGACCTATCCCGGTCATTCTTGAGCATCCGTTTGCCATAAATGACAAACCGGCTCCGGACGCCAGGCCTGTCCGAAAGACAAAAGTCGCTCAGGAGAGTTAATCAGACAAGGCACCCATCAAACTGATTCTTAAGAGAAAGGAAACCCTCTCCACGAATAGCCAGAGTCTTCCCGTTGAATCTCCAATCGAGTAGATTGCCGACTTAGGTTGGCTACTTAATTTCGGCAGATAACAAATCTTTTCGCCATCATTGCCTGCTGCTTCTTTTCTCAAGCCGTTCCCGGCCATTCCGGGTTAACTGTGCTTTTTGGTCGGAACGATGAATAGCGGAATCTTGGTGTCATTCAGAACTTTTTCAGTCACACTTCCCATGAGGATATTTTCCAGCCATTTCTGGCTGTGAGAGCCTAAAACAATCATATCCGCATGCAAATCCCTTGCTGCCTTCAGGATTGATTCTGCAAAATCCCCTTCTTTAATCTGGGTTTGAATGGTTTTATCACCAAGGTGGTGCTTTGATTTATCAAGAAAACCCTGAGCTGCTTTTTTCAATGCATCCATATTGTCTATTGCAACCGGACCTGAATCGATGAAACCGGTAAATCCCATGATGGTCTCATAATTTCTTGGAACATAATAGGCTGGTCCGGATATGACATGCAGCAATATGACTTCAGCCCCCATGGATTTAGCTAAAGAATAACCTGTTTCTGCTACTTTTTGTGCAGTTGGATCATAATCCAGTGCAATCAATACTCTCTTCATTTCAATTGTTTTCATTCTCTTCGTTTCAAATAATGTTTAAAAGTTTACATTGATGTTACTCCTCTTCAGGGATAAATCAATATATTCCTGAAAGTTAGCGAATTTTCATGAGATGACCAAGCCGGGATCGATGTATGGTAAGTTGCTGATGGGCAAAACATAATGGAATTTTGTTGCAGGGGGGTGGAAATAGTCATTATGATGGTTTTTCGATAACATTTCATACCCGTTAAGAAGATCTCTGATTTGGTCGACCGTTTTGCCAGTGGCGGTGGCAGAAAACATCGAACATGATGAATAGCGGATTGCTTTTATGTTTTGGAACTGTCTCCAATTCTTTCATTGCCGCTTCAATTGAAAGCCGGTCATTTTATTTCTTCAGATTTCTTTGATTCTTCCTTTTTATCAGCTGCTTCTTTCGCCTTCTTCTTAAAATAACCTCTGAAAATAAAATTATGCTTGACTGCAGTCATGTTTTCATCTAATCCTTTGGAACTCTCTCGCAGGTTTATCATGGTCTGATTCAAATTCTCGGCAAAGGTTGAATCTCTGATTAAACGTCCGAGTGTTCCATTTCCTTCGTTAATACCCTGCATCATGGTTGTAAGTTGTTCCGAGATAAATTGCACATTTCCGGCAGTAGTATTCAATTTGGCCATAATGGAATCTGCACCGGTTAATCCTTTTGAAGTTTCTTTAAAATTCAATATAGACTGATTGATATTCTCTGCTATAGTTGTATCCTGGATCAGTCGGCCGAGTGTTCCTTCCCCCTTGTTTATCTTGTTCATCATCAATGAAAGTTGCAGCGAGATATCCTCGGCATTAAATGCGGTTGCCTTCAAACTGGCCATCACAATGTCAGATCCGGTCAACCCTTTGGAAAATCGGGTCAGGTTTGCGATGGTTTGATTAAAATTCTCGGCAAGGACTGAATCCTGGATTAACTTGTTCAGCGTTCCATTTCCCGTATTGATATGATCTGTGATATCGGATATTTGTTTTGAGATATCCTCAATATTGGCCGTGGTGGCATCCAGCCGTGCGATGATTTCGCTTTTTTCAATGGTTTGAATTGATTCAAGACTCTGGCCATCTTTTGCCAAAGGAGCGGCAGCGCTTCCGGGGTTTATAATAATCAGTTTATCCCCGATAATCCCATCTGAACCCAGTGTGACTTTACAGTCCGATTTGATAAACTGCCAAACGTCTGTTTTTACCATCAGATCGACTCTAACGGTTGTATCATTGACAATTATGATATTGTCAACAGTACCGACATTGATTCCTGAAAAACGAATATCATTTCCAACCTGTAATCCGCTTACATCCGAAAAAGTGGCGGTGAGCTTAAAAACAGGGTTAAATAAGTTCTTTTGTTTCCCTATTAAGAATATGGCAATTATAAAAACAGCCAACGCTGCTACCACAAATAATCCCAATCTAACTTTAAATTTTTGCGAATGTTGATCCATGTCGCTAAAGTACGGCTTGAACATGGCGTGGGTATTACAGAATTTTCGAAATAAGTTACATCATTCACATATTCTTATATGAATATCCGCAATCAAATACCTTATAGTGTTTAATGCACTAATGGTTCTTGATAAGCATAGGCAATCCCTGCATTCGCCTATTCACCGCGGCTGCTTCTTCGCTGCGCCATCACATGCACCCAATAATTGCGGTAAA
>JBBQOG010000339.1:0-4138 GCA_038330665.1 Bacteroidales bacterium | reverse complement strand
TGATGCGATCCTTATACCGCGGCAAGCCGGCCTTCCAGCAGGATACCTCCCAGAAGTTGAATGGATTGTCGGTCCGATGCATAAAAGATTATTAAAAATACGCATGGGTGACCCGAGATTGCCCATACGGTATCACCCGGGCTAAGGAGGATGTGTTGACCAAAAAAAACCTGATTATCGGAATCACTGGCGCCAGCGGATCGTTGTATGCTCATCTGCTGATGGAAAAACTGCGGCTGATAACGGATCAATGGAACGAGGTGGCCGTGATCGTTTCGGAAACCGGTGAAAAGGTCTGGAATTATGAAATGAATGGCATCAAGCTCGATCCTTCTCCATTCACAAGATATTCCCCGGATAACTTTTTTGCGCGGCCGGCCAGTGGTTCAGCCGCCTACGACGCCATGATCATCATTCCCTGTTCCGTGGGTACGCTGGGGCGGATAGCAGCCGGCACGGCAGATGATCTCATGGCACGGTCGGCCGATGTGATGCTCAAGGAGCGGAAGCGGTTGGTTCTGGTGCTCCGTGAGGCCCCATACAGTCGAATTCATATCAATAATATGCTGGCCGTAACGGATGCCGGCGGGATCATCTGTCCTGCCTCGCCGGGTTTCTATACCCATCCCGCTGATATTCATGATTTATGCGCAACAGTGGTCAACCGGGCACTCTCCCTTGCAGGCCTTGACACCGGGGATCCGGGGTTCATGGCCCTCTGATGGCAGGTTAGATTCGCGCCCAGGCCAGCGCAGCCACGCTGACAATCACCCCCGGAACCGACAGAAGTTCCGTGGCGCATGCTTCCAATGTGGCCCCGGTAGTGATGACATCATCAATCAGTAACACATGCCGGTTCTCCAGCAGCCCGGGTTCCGTGATTTTGAATTTGCCCGTCACGTTCAGATACCGGTCGTAACGACTTTTTCTGGTTTGGGTAGCGGTAGCCAGCGGCCGCGTCAGCTGATGGGTGTTTACCGGTACCTTTAGTCCTGCTGATAAGCCCCGTGCAATGGCTTCACTCTGATTATACCCCCTGACTCTCAATTTTTTCCGGTTCAAAGGTACCGGGATGATCAGTTCGGGACGGATAAAACCGGAATCCCTGTTTAACTCAAATCCATATTGCCTCCCCAATACAAATCCGATATCCGGACGGTCGTTATACTTGAGCTTATGCAGCACCTCCTGGTAAATCGATCCTTTCCTGAAATAGAACCAGGCAACAGCCTGGGAAATCCTCACCCGACCCCAGAACATTTCCGCCATCGCGTTATCCGGATCCTGATGAAACCCGGTCACCGGAAGCCGGCCCAGGCAATCCAGGCACAGGCATTCCTCCCAATCGGAAAGGTGCCTGGCGCAAGCCGCACAGGTGCGGGGGAGCAGGAGCGAGAGGATGGGGTGGTGCGACGGCATTTTTGCGATAATCTTTATGCTAATAGATGCATGAATACCGCTGAAAAGGAAATTTATTACAAAATATTTCGGGTGCTGTCATTCCCGCAAAGGCGTTCTTCTGTCATTCCCGCGGGAACCTTTACCCTTCGCACTGCGCCCGACACCGGGAACCTTTTTATATCTTTGCTTCATGTCAGAAAAACTAACCATGACCACTTTCCCCGGCGAATCGCTCCTCGATTCGATCCGACGAAAAGGAGCCTACCTGCCCTCCCCGTGCGGTGGGAAGCGGATCTGCGGCAAGTGTAATGTGGAGGTGGAGGGGGTTGGGGTGGTTCGTGCCTGTGAATATTTTCCGCAGAAGGAGGTCAGGGTTACCCTGCCTGATCCTTCTGTCATGCAGGTGCTCACCGAAAGTTTCTGGCCGGATCCGGAACCGCTGCCTGATCCGTTCCCGAAATCGGATCCGCAGTTTCTGGGATTGGCGGTTGATCTGGGTACCACCACCGTGGTGGTATTTTTGGAGGATCTGCTGCATCACCGGAATATCGCGGTACGAAGTTTCCCGAATCCGCAGCACACGTATGGAGCCGATGTGGTCAGCCGTATCCAGTATTGTCGTGAACATGTGAACGGCACCGAACGGCAGCACAGGGAAATAGTATCAGCCATCGAAAGGGCAGCTGCCGAAATGTGCCACACCAATGGATTTCAGCCAGGCCAGGTCGGACAAATGGCCATCGCCGGCAATCCCACCATGCTCCACCTTTTTAAAGGGGTGAACCCCGAGAATCTTGCTATCTACCCCTTTACCCCGGTTTTTCTGGATGAGCAGAACGTTCAGGGCGCTGAAATCGGTTTTAATTTATTTGCCCACATAAAGGTCGGGATGATTCCTTCGGTATCGGCTTATGTGGGTGCAGATATTGTGGCCGGGCTGGCCGCTGTTTCCATTAATCCACCCGAAGGATGGAGCCTTTTCCTGGATATCGGTACCAATGGGGAAATGGTGCTCTGGAACGGTACGGAAATTCTGGCTTGTGCCACCGCCGCCGGACCGGCATTTGAGGGTGCCAGAATCTCCTGTGGAATGGCCGGTGTGGAGGGTGCCGTTAATGCTATCGACAAGGAAAAGTATGAAACAATCGGCGGCAAAACGCCGGCAGGGCTTTGTGGATCCGGACTGGTCGATGGAGTTGCCCTGCTGCTGGACGAGGGTAAAATCGATAGGATGGGATACATGGAGGAGGATGCCGAGCTCCCTTTCGTTCACTTGTTCCTTACGCCACAGGATATTCGCGAAGTTCAGCTTGCCAAAGGGGCAGTGGCAGCCGGTATTAAGGTGCTCATGCTCGAAGCCGGTATCGATGCCGGGGATATCCGCCAGGTCTTTATGGCCGGAGGATTTGGCTATGCCCTTCATGACTGGTCGGCCGGCAGAATCGGGCTCATACCCATGGGCCTGGAAAGGAAACAGATCCGTGCTGGTAATACTTCTGGTCTGGGTGCCCGGCTGTGGATTCATTCCGGTGAGTTCAGGACCTTTACCCGAAACCTGGCCGGGAGGATTCGCTATGTCGAACTTTCGGAACATCCTGAATTTAACGATTTATTCATGTGGGAGATGACATTTCCCGAAAATACCTCCTTACCTTCGGAAAACTCAAGAATCTGATTATGAACGTTCAGGAAGCACGTATACTGCTGGTCGATGACGAACCCGACATCCTTGAATTTCTTGGCTATACCCTGCGTATGGAAGGCTTCACGGTGGCGCTGGCAAATAACGGAATCGAGGCGGTGAGGTTTGCGCGTACTTTTCGTCCCCACCTGATTTTACTGGATGTGATGATGCCCGGAATGGACGGCATCGAAACCTGTGAGCAGCTGCGGATCATTCCGGAACTCAAGCACGTGATGATCGCCTTTCTCACTGCCCGTGGGGAAGACTACTCCCAGGTGGCCGGGTTTGATGCCGGTGCCGATGATTATATTACCAAGCCAGTGAAACCAAAAGTGCTGGTAAGCCGTATCAGGGCCCTTCTGAAAAGGGCTGCCTCAGCCGATGCCGTCACGGATGTGAAAAAAATTATCAGGGTGGGTGACCTGGAAATAGACCTGGACCGTTATGTGGTGACTAGTGCCGGAACCGAGCTTCACCTGCCACGCAAGGAATTTGAACTGCTGAATCTATTAGTCAGCCGGCCCGGAAAAGTTTTTACCCGCGAAGATATTTATCATTCGGTTTGGGGTGATGAGGTCATTGTCGGCGATCGAACCATCGACGTTCATATCCGAAAGTTAAGGGAGAAAATCGGCGAGGAAATGATCCGGACCGTCAAAGGGGTAGGCTATACCTTCGTTCCGTAGCCGCTTCAGATCAGGCGGATGAGCAGAAAATTAACGATCAGGCCGATCAGGTACCCGGTATACACCTGCGGCGGAGTGTGATCATCTCCTACCATCCTTGCGTAACCCGTCAGTCCTGATGCCAGAAACAGTAATGCAATGATCCATTGCTCATTCAGCATCCACCTCAGCGAAATTGCCAGAACCATGCCCGTTACACCGCCAATGCCCGCCATGTGTGCACTGACCTTCCATTTCCAGTTAAATATAGCCACCACTAAAACCACCATCGAGGATCCGTTCAGGAACAGAGAAAGGATGACCGGTGCATCCACCTTTTGCAAAACGAAAGCCCCGACCAGATATAAGAGGGCTACAATAAGGTAGG
>JBBQOG010000338.1:0-4149 GCA_038330665.1 Bacteroidales bacterium | reverse complement strand
AATTTCCAAACCCCGCATATTGGACACCCCTCACATAATCGGTTTAGATATTAACAAAACTCCCATATTCGATTCCTTCCAATCCAGCATTAACTCCCCATAAAAGGTTAAGAGAGAACCTGTTAACACAATTTTTGCCCTCCATTCCATTCGTGCTGTAAGGCGGAAACAGGGTCACCTGCCAGGGTTTAAACAGGTAATCGCCATCATCCTGGCATTTTGCCGAAGGAACAAGCAGGCTGCATGCCAGGCTCACTAAAAAGAATTTTGTAAAGATTTTCATCGTTGTTTTCTATTTGGTTTTTTCTCCCCTGAAACACAATTATTATGCCCAATATTTATTTAATCACCTCATCAACTCATCAGCACATCAACTCATCAGCACATCACCTCATCAACTCATCAACTCATCAGCACATCAACTCATCAGCACATCACCTCCCCACCATTCCCATCACCGTTTCCTCCATCTCCCGGGTCAGATCTTCGTAATACTGCCCGGTACCCGGTCCCGAAAATCCGGTGAATATTTTTTCGATTTCCCCGGAGCGGTTAATAAAGATCGAGGTGGGGAAGGAAAGGATACGGTTGAGCATGGGAAGTGTTTCGGATGCTTTTCTTTTATTGGATTCTCCGGCATAAAGAAAAATGTACCCGGCGCCGATGGCCTCTTTAAACCGGGCAATGGCTTTTACCGATTGATCAAAATCAGAAGATTCATAGCACAGCGCAATGATATTTAGGTCATAGGTCTTATATTTTTTTTGAAGAGCGGTCAGATACCGTGTTTCATCCATACAATTCGGGCACCAGCTTCCTATGATCTGGACAATCAACGGTTTTCCTTGGAAACGTGGGTCTTGCAGGCTAACTTGCTTGCCCAGGAGATCCGGGAATGAAAAGTCCAGTGAGGTATAGCCGGGTTTCAGAAAAGTAAGGGTTGTGGGATCCGGCAGCGATGCCGTATCATTCCGGATGGCGCTCCAGGTCCCGTTCCAGGAAGGACCACCGCAAAAGGACCCATTCCCCAGGGAACCGTTTTCCAGCAGGTCTGCGCTAAAAACCAGGGCGTGTGCCCCGTCAAATGCGGAAAGCATCATCCGTGTTCCTGCAACCTTACCCTCGAGATACCTGTAATCCCCGGTAGTGGTCAGAAAAGTGCCCGTAAGATGGCTCCCGTTTTGAACGAATTCACCAATCTGTTTCTCGGTTTGGTCGCCAGATCCAACCTGTACTTCCCAGCGGCCTGAAATATCGCCGGACGGATCTCCGGTCAATCGTGGAAAGCGGTCGGTCACGCCGAAATCTGCCAGGAAAGGTATCGTCCACGACCGTCCTCCGGCCCGGTGGGTGTAGGTGCCTTCCATATGTTTTTCGAGGAACCGGGCATCGATGGATCCTTCAAATACCGGCAACTGAAAATGGATGGAATCACCGGAAACCTCAATTTCGCGGATGATGATTTCTTCGCCGGCATTATTTATCCGGGCCTGGATCCCCTGATTTTCAGGATGAATGATTTCCAGATTAAACGGAATCCGGATTTCAGGATGTATGGTGTCGGGCATTAATTCAGCCAGCCAGCTGCCGGTTGCCGGCTGATGAGCTCCCTGGCAGCCCGCCAGGATGAGGGTGGCGATGACCCATGGTATCAGTTTAATTTTCATTTTTATAAAGTCACTTTGGCCGCCCGAAATTCGTCATAATTGTTTAATCATCAATAAATATTTATACAGAAATGGGTTGGAAAACAAATCCGGTTATCCCCTCACAATCTTTTTATATTACATTCGCAACAAAGCAAATTGAAAAAAAATGAAAAACATCTTGATGGCCCTGGTTGCACTGTTTGTTTCAGTAGCAGCCATTTCGCAGGATAAGCCTGCATATCAGATTTTTACCGGCGAGGGTAGTGAGGTAAAATATTCCAAAATGATGAAGGAGCTGGAAAAGGCTGACTTCGTCTTTTATGGAGAGTTGCATAATAATGCGATTGCTCACTGGCTGGAACTGGAAATCACGCGTGATCTTTACGATAAGAAGGGGCAGAAACTTGCATTGGGTGCAGAGATGTTCGAAACCGACAATCAGATTCTGATTGATGAATTGTTTAATGGATTCCTGACCGACAAGAAATTTACGGAAGATTGTCGTTTGTGGAAAAATTACTCAACTGATTATAAGCCTCTTCTGGTGTTTGCAAAGGACAAGAAAATTCCGTTTGTGGCGACCAATGTTCCCCGTCGGTATGCTTCACTGGTTGCCTCCAAAGGTTTGCTCGTTCTCGATTCCCTGTCGGCCGAAGCCAAAGCATTCCTGCCGCCGCTTCCGATCGCTTTTGATCCGGAGGTTCCCTGCTATAAAAACATGTTCAGTGCCATGGGCGAAGGACCTGCCGCTGCGGCCGGTGCCAAATCCGCTACTGATGCAAAAATGCCTGCTACTGCCGCAAAAATGCCGGCCATGCCTGCCATGCCTGCTGTTGCGCCGGCCATGTCCGCACACGGCGGTGATAATATCATCAAGGCTCAGGCTCTTAAAGACGCCACCATGGCCTGGTTCATGAATAAATACTATGCTCCCGGAAAACAGTTTATCCATTATAACGGGTCCTATCATTCCGACAATCATGAAGGGATCATCTGGTATCTTAAACGCCTTCAGCCCAATGCAAAAATTGTGGTGATCACCACGGTTACCCAGGATGAACTCGATAAAATGGATACGGAAGCCAAAGGCAAGGGTGATTTCGTTGTGGCCGTCCAGAGCCGGGTTACGAATACCTATTAGTCGGCGGTTTTCAAACGGATTCCTTCAAGAAACGCTCGGATATTTTCGGTTGAAACCCCGGGAGGCATTCCGCCTCCGCATGAAGGCAGTATTCTGCAGGGTTCAGCCAGTGCCGCTATCATACCAGAAGCATCCCGCCTGACGGTCTCCGGGGAGCCGGCTGCCAGTACATCCCGTGGGGGCAGGTTACCCATGAGGGTTACCTGATCTCCCGTGAGTATTCTCAAATCGTTCAGGCTGATGTCGGTTCCCATGTTAAACAGATTCACTCCCATACCGGCAAGTAGTGGTGCCGATTCGATGCAGGGTGCATCATTATGCAAAAATTTGACTGATAATTTTCTATCATACAATTGCTTGAAATAGGGAAGCCCAAATTCCTCCATCTGTTCACGGCTAAGGAATCCAATCAGGTCATCGAGCATAAATATTCCGTCGATCGAATCAATGGTTTTTTTCTGCAGATCATGCCATTCGATCAGAAAATCGGTTATCAGCCGGATCAACTGGTGAGCCCTCTCGGGTTCCATCAGAATCAGAGTCAGAAATTCCGTCGTACCCATCAGGTAGGAGGCAATATTCAAAGGTCCGCGGGATACGGAAAAACGAACCGACTGACCGGTCGATTCGATTTTGGACCGGTATTTTACCAGGCGGTTTAACATAAAAGGCAGCAGTCCGTCGGTTTTCGGATCGGGCTTCGCCAGGCGGTCGATTTCCTCCGGCGAATGGATCACCCGATAGGCATGGGGAAACTCATTCTTCGGGAAACTGCATCGGGCACCAAAAGCGGAGGGCTCCGTACACATCCCGAACTCAGACCACCATCCCGGAAGAAAGAGGATTTCGGGAAAGGTTTCGGATGCTCGTTTGTGGCATTCGAACCAGGTTTCGTCGCTGGAAAAATAATCAATGACGTCAACCCCCGCCCAGTTGGGAAGCCAGGGACAATCTATAATGAATGCAGCGGGCAGCGGGGATATTCTTTCCCCGTTGAGGAGACGCCTCAGCGTTAACCAGTGTGACTCCGTCATAGGTCGAGCGGATAAGCCAGTCCGGCAGTTTTGACTTCGATCTTAATTCCCTGCTGCGGCCCCGATCGGGTAAAGTTCCCCTCCAGCCCCAGTTTGTGTTTTCCCTGGGTGAGGGTCACCTCATATTGGGTCAGTTGCCCGGTTCCGACCAGGTGCCAGGTGGAATCGTACAGGTAGATGTAGCTGCCACCATTATATTTAATATGATGGTCTGCAGGAAGATCCAAAGGAATACTAACTTTTCGGTTTCCATCGAATACCAGGCTCAACCCCTCCGCCGCATTTTCCGGTCCGGATGAAATGGTGAATTGTACCGGCTGATCAG
>JBBQOG010000337.1:0-4163 GCA_038330665.1 Bacteroidales bacterium | reverse complement strand
ACCCCTTACACCTGAAGCATAATTGTTGGAATAGGCCAGGTCCGCCAGGGGGTTGCCCACATTATACACCACACCATAGGATCCATCCGTATAATAGGGTTCCAGAAGCGGCTGGGCCCGGTAAACCGAATAAGTGGCATTGGGGGCATTTTGCTGCTGGTTGGGTGCCAGACTGATATTATTACCAAATTTGAGGTGATCGGTAAGATGATAGGTATTGTTCATTTTGACCGTGTAACGTCGGTAACTTGATTTATCAATGATCCCGTCCTGCTGGTAAAGCCCGAAACTGAAATAATAATCTGTTTTCGGCGTACTCCCGGAGATCGACAATTGGCTGTTATGCATCGGAGCCGGATGAAAAACCAGGCTTTGCCAGTCGGTATTCGGTACGGCATCTACATTATTATAAGAGCCCGGAACAATTTCGTTGGTAATGGTTGCATATTCCTTACCATTCAAAAGGGCAATCTTTTTGGCCAGATTCTGGATTCCAAATTCAGATGAGAAACTGAATGTGGGCTTGTCGCTGCCTTTCACGCCGGTTTTTGTCGTTACAATCACTACCCCGTTAGCTCCCCTCGACCCATAAATTGCCGTGGCAGAGGCATCCTTCAGAACCTCCATGGATTCAATATCTGCCGAATTAAGGAAGGATATGTTATCCAGAATATTGCCATCGACAACATAAATCGGCGAGGAATTATTAAAGGTTCCCACTCCCCTGATACGCACCACGGGTGCGGCGCCCGGGGCTCCTGAGGTACTGGTCACCTGTACCCCGGCCACTTTACCCTGCAAACTCTGTTCAGGGTTCACTGACGTTACTTTCATCAGATCCTTGGCTTTTACGGAACTCACGGCACCGGTGAGATCACTTTTCCTGACCGTGCCATATCCGATAACCACCACTTCTTCGAGGGCAGATCGCATGATCTGGAGAATCACATTGATCACCGTTTGGGATCCAATGACTACTTGCCGGGGCTCATACCCAACAAAGGAAAATTCCAGAATGGTATCCGAAGGCTGCACCGACAGATCATAATTTCCATCCATGTCGGTGATCGCTCCCCGCCCGGTTCCCTTTACCAGAACGGTAGCGGCAGGCAAAGGTTTTCCTGTATCCGAGGCTGCGACAATCCCCTTAATAACACGGTTCTGTCCGGAAACAAATGAAGGTCCCGAAAGAAGGATGAGAAAAAGGAACAAGATTTTGGTGTGGGTATTTTTCATATGCAGAGGTTAATTCATCAGTCGGTTAGGTTTTTCAGATTCCGGCTTTTCCAGCCAGCCCCCATTAAAACCTGCTTTACGCAGACCATTTAGTATATAAATATTGCGTCCCATAGTTTTCCATACCAATCCGGACTCATAATTCTCCAGTTGAATTAACACAGGCCCCTGGTCAATCCCCAGATAATCCTGATCGAACCAGCCATCCGGCTGATTCTTATTGAAAGTATAGGTTGGATTAAAAGCATCCACAAAACCATACTCTTTGTACAATTTATCACCGTATTTGTTTTTCATATTATACAAAGCACCGATGCAGATTTCGGGTTCAAATGGAATGGAGCCACCGGCTGCCGAAGGGGTAAGGGTGCCGTCATCCACAATATATATGGAGCTCGCACCTTTGGCGCTATAACCGGCAAAAGTGACCTTTCGGCCAATGATTTCGCGGGTTTCGCTGGCCGGACCGTCGCTGGCAGTCAGGCCCCAGATATCCTTTGAGTAATCTTTAAAACCTTGGGGATTTTCCGCACAGTAAGCCCGATTGGAGAGGGTGGCCCGACGGGAATTTTCAAAATAATCAATGCCCCGGCTTGTCATATAGGGGTCCGCTATTCCCCGGAAGTCAATAAACATGTGTGAATATTGATGACCAAACAGCGGACTGAAATTCACGTGTTCATACCCATAAAAATTGGCCCATTGATAGGTACTGCACCAGGTAGTCCAGGCCTGAGCAGGAATCGGGTGTGTAGGAGAAGCCATCGCCATGATCAATAAAATCATGGCTTCATTATAACCCGTCCAAACGGAGGGAATAAAACCACTTTCGGGATGCCATCCCATCGACAGGCTTCCGTTGCTGTTCATGGCCCAATTCCAGTCCACCCGCTGATAGAGCGAATCAGCCAGTTCCCGGATCCGCCTTTCACCAGCATGATCCTGATCAAAATAAGACTGACAGGTAAGGATACCCGCCATTAACAAACCCGTGTCGATGGTCGACAGTTCCACATCTTTATAACGGGTTCCGGTTCGATAATTAAGGAAATGGTAGAAAAACCCTTTGTAACCGGTTACGCCCTGAGCTTCAGGCCCCTGCTTTGAATTCCAGAGCCAGTCTAAGGTTTTCAGTACGCGGTCAGCACCCGCCTGACGGGTAACATATCCATTTTCAATACCGACGGTATAGGCTGCCAGACCGAATCCGGTGGCCGCAATGCTGGTAAACCGGCTGGTGGGATAACGGTCATCTGTTTGAAACGTATTCGCATCCACCCGGTCCCAAAAAAAATCAAATGTGCGCTTCTTGAGGTCTTTCAGAAAAACCCTTTTTGCATCCGGAACAGCAGTCGCCAGTGAATTTCGGCAAGACCCGCCTGCCAGTATTACAGACAAGGCCACGAGGATAAATCTTAAAAAAAGAGATTTGGAGAAAGGAACCATTGGATTGCAATTTCGAAGCATCCCAAATTTAGTGTAATTGGTAACGGTTTCATAATAAACCGGTTTCACACCACTACTTCATAAAACAAATGAGTTTCACCAGACTACGTCAATAGTACGTCAGAACTTCAAAAGAAATTCATAAAGATTTTCTTCCGTACTAATATTCAATCTCTTACGCAATCTATATCTACGCACCTCCACTCCCCTTAACGTAATATTGAGGAGATGCACAATCTCTTTCGAGGAAATATTAAGCCGCAGGTATGCACACAATTTCAGATCGCTTTGGGTGAGATTTGGAAAAGACGTTTTCAACCGGTTAATAAAATCCTGATGGGCCTGGTCAAAATGGGTTTCAAAAGTCTGCCAGTCATCCTCGGAGGAGAGTTGCTGGGCGAACAGCCGGATCATCCTGTCGCGGAAAGTTTTGGATTGGTTGGTTAGCTTGTCACTGCTGTTTGCCAGGAATTCATCCCGGATGCGTATCAGTTGCTCGTTCCGTTTGATCACGCTCATCGTATAATCGGCCAGTTGTATGTTCTTGAAATTTACTTCGGCTTCGAGTTTCTCATTTCTCAGCCGGATAACCTCCTGTTCAGCCATCAGGATTTCCTGTCGGCGTTTTTCGATCTCAGCGGTTTCGATCAGCTGTTTATGCAGCATTAATCTTTTCAAAAAAATCATCCGGAAGAATATGATCAGCGACAGCATGAAAAATCCATAAATAAAGAGTGCCAGAGCAGAATTATACCATGGTGGTCGAATGACAAACGGGTATTCAACAGCAGGTCCCGGGAAACCGTTTATATTCATCGATACCACTTTCAGCTGGTACTCTCCGGCCGGCAACCTGGTGATGGAGAGGTTTGACTGATTCGTCCAGTTCCCCCAGTCGGATTCGAGACCTTCGAGGCGAGTACGGTAAAACGGATGCCGGTAACCTGTTCCGGCAGAAAAAACGAAGGTCAGGCTCCTGAAACTATTGGAAATGCGGATGGTCGGGCGGACGGCTTCGGGTGAAATTCTCATGCGCTTTCCATTTCGGCTGACTGCAATAATTTCCCTGATAAAAACAGGTGCCGGCGGATCCAGCGATCGCAGGTTCGTTTCATCAAAAACAGCGAACCCATTATCCAGACAAATCAGGTGCAATCCCTCCTTTAAACTGATAATCTTTGGATAACGGCTGTTCAGGTATAATCCCTGCATGGAAAAGTCGTAACGGAATAAGGGCTCTACGCTAAAACCCGTAATTCTGAACAATCCGATGGTGTTCGCTTTGATGAACCAATAATGGTTTTCCCGGGCACGGATGATCTGCCTGGAATTAGAGAGATCACCGATTTTATCATTCAGCTGACTATAAATGAGAATAGTATCATTTAAGTCGTCCCAGGTATAAATTCCGCTTCCGGTGGGAAAAACAATCCGGTTTTCGACATTTGCCACACTGATATTCTGGTCGGTTGAAAGCCCGT
>JBBQOG010000336.1:0-4165 GCA_038330665.1 Bacteroidales bacterium | reverse complement strand
GTGATCGAAACCGATAAAACCTGGCTCGTACCGGTCAATCCAGCTTCGTTTACCACCACAGCTGCCGATCGCCGCAGGTTCTCCCGATTGTACCTTCCCGGGAATTCACCCAGTTTGATGATCAACGCATTTTTGCACCGGCCGGACGGGCTCATCCTGGATCTTGAAGATTCAGTCGCTCCGCAGAAAAAGGCAGAAGCACGTATCTTGGTAAGAAATGCATTACGGGCACTCGATTTCGGAACGGCCGAGCGTATGGTGCGCATTAATCAGCTACCTGCCGGTTTAGAGGATCTTGACTGGTTGATTCCTCAGCAGGTGAATCTGGTTTTGCTGCCAAAATGCGAGAGCGCAAATCAGGTGCAGGAAATAAAAAACCAGATCGATTCGGTTCAGAACCGGAATTCTCTGAAGAGTGAGGTTTGGATCATGCCGATTATCGAAAGCGCCAAAGGAGTCGTTCATGCGCCGGAAATCGCTTCAGCCTCCCGATCTGTGGTGGCCCTGGCCATCGGACTCGAAGATTATACGGCCGATTTGGGCGTTCGGCGGACCGCCGAGGGTGCCGAATCCCTTTATGCCCGTTCTGCATTGGTAAATGCTGCCAGATCCGCTGGGATCCAGGCCATTGATTCGGTGTTTTCTGATGTGGATGATATGGAAGGATTGAAGAATAACGTGATTCGCTCCCGCGCAATGGGATTCGACGGCATGGGCTGCATACATCCCAGACAAATTGCCGTTATCCAGGAAAATTTCCTGCCCGATGCCGACGAGATCGAGAAAGCCCGGAAAATTGTAACCGCATTTATGGAGGCCCAAGCGAATGGTCTCGGTGTCGTGGCACTCGGATCTAAAATGATTGACCCGCCAGTAGTTAAAAGGGCCCAAAAAACCATTGATCTGGCTGTTGAGCTTTCGATTCTGGAGAAAAACTGGTTTGAAACATCTTCGATATGATAAAAAAATATGATAATCTGGTAACCAATGCCGCCGGACGGAGGGTTCCCGCTACGATCAACGGACAGGCTGCAGTTCCATATATGGGGGTCGGAAAATATAAACCCGATGGGTATCGGTATGCCCCTAAAATATCCAGCAGTGCGGATTATCCAGCCGACGGGAATAAACAGGTGGTGTCGTTGCGGGAGGCACTCGTGCAATGCGGACTGAAAGACGGAATGACCATTTCTACCCATCATCATTTCAGGGACGGGGATCTGATCGCGAATCAAATTTTTGATATTGCCCATGATATGGGGATAAAAAACCTCATCTGGGCACCTTCTGCCTCCTTCCCTTGTCATGAACATCTGATTCCCTACCTGGAAGATGGGACCATAAACCGGATTGAAGGCAGCATGAACGGACCCCTGGGGAGATTTACCTCGACCGGAAAAATGACTGGTCTGGCCGTGCTGAGGTCACATGGCGGCCGGTACCAATCGATACAGGATGGTGAGCTTAAAATTGATATCACCGTAATCGGAGCCGCCTGCTGTGATCCGTTCGGGAATGCCAACGGGTTGCACGGTACTTCTGCAAGCGGCGGACTGGGGTTTGCCCTGGCAGATGCTCAGTATGCGGCAAAGGTGATCGTCGTAACCGATAATCTTGTTGCTTTTCCTTGTGTTCCCTGGCAGATTCAGGGTAACTATGTGGATTATACCGTGGTGGTTGATAAAGTAGGAATACCTGAAAAAATTGTTTCCGGAACCACCCAGATCACCAAATCCCCTGACCGGCTCCTGTTGGCTGAACTTACGGCACGCTTCTGCGAAGTGACCGGCATTATCAGGGAGGGTTTTTCATTCCAGGCAGGGGCGGGTGGAACCGCGCTGGCCGTGGGTGACTTTTTCTATAAAATCATGAAGAAAAACAGCATAAAGGCCCGTTTTGCCAGAGGAGGGAGTAATCTTTACCTCGTTAAAATGCTGGAAGAAGGATATGTTGACTATATCCTCGACGGTCAGACCTTCGACCTGGAAGGGGTCCGGTCGATGGCCATGAATCCGAATCATTTGATGACCACTCCGTTTACCAGCTATAACTATCATGGCAAAGGTAATTTTGCCGGAATGGTGGACGTGGCCATCCTGGGTGCCACCGAAATTGATCTGAATTTTAACGGAAATGTGGTCACCCATTCCGATGGTTATTTGCTACACGGCATCGGAGGATGGCAGAACTGCCTCTTTTCAAAAACCGTTATCATTCCCATTCCGCTGTTCCGCGACCGGATACCCGTGGTGGTGGATAAGGTCACAACCCTTTGCGGACCCGGAGCTCTTATAGATGTAATCGTGACAGAAAGGGGTATCGCAATCAATCCATTACGTACTGATTTACTCGAAAAAGTACAGGGATCCAATCTTCCGATCGTCACCATTCAGGATCTCAAGGACGAAGCGGAACGAATCTGTGGAAAACCGGAGAAACCCATTTTTCGGGATGAGGTGGTTGCGGCGATTAAATGGGTCGACGGCACCGTGATAGATGCGGTGTGGAAGCTAGCCGAATGACAATAAAAAAAGCCGGTTTTAACCGGCTTTTTTTATTATAAGTTTCTGTTAAGCAGGATGTATTGCTTCAACAGGACATACATCCGCACAAGCACCACAATCGGTACACTCATCAGGATTAATTTTGTAGATATCACCTTCGGAGATCGCTTCAACCGGACATTCATCAATGCACGTTCCACATGCGGTGCAATCATCATTAATTATGTAGGCCATCTTTGAATTTTTTTTATTTAGCCCTGCAAAGGTAAAGTAATTTTAAAAATAAACAATTCATCTGCTTAATTGTAACCTACCTGACCGAAAATTATAGCTAAACTGTTAGGAATCTGTCTTCTTTATTATTATTTTGAAGGTCTGAATTTCCCATTCAAAATTCATTGCTTATGAGCTTTCTTCAATTCGATAAAACTCAACTGATCAACCTTGAATATAGTCTTTCCAAGGAGATTTTGCTGGCAAATCCTTCAGGTGCTTACGCAAGCTCTACCATAATAGGCTGTAATACAAGGAAGTATCATGGATTGCTCGTGGCACCTTTATCGGATGCCGACGGAACCCGTCATGTTTTCCTTTCTTCTCTGGATGAAACCATCATTCAGCATGGCCAGGAATTTAATCTGGGTATCCATAAATACCCGGGCGAATATTACCCCAAAGGCCATAAATATGCACGGTGGTTCCAGATGGATCCGGTATGGAGCAACGTTTACCGTGTTGGGGGAGTAATGCTCCAGAAAGAAATTTTGCTGGACGAAAAAGAGCCCAGGTTGTTAGTCAGGTATACGCTGCTAGAAGCTAACAGTCCGACTGTGTTGAAGATCAAGCCGTTTCTGGCCTTCCGCAGTGTGCATCAACTCTGTTCCGCTAATATGGAGGTAAACAAACAAGTGAAGCCATGCCGCAACGGGGTTTTTCTTAAGCTTTACGATCAGTACCCCGGCCTTTATCTCCAGACCTCCAGACAGGTAGAATTTATCAGCGCACCCGACTGGTATACCAAGATTGAATACCTGAAAGAACAGCGTCGGGGATATCCCTTCCAGGAAGACCTATATGTTCCCGGATATTTTGAATGTACCATCAAAATAGGCGAAAGTATTGTTCTGTCGGCCGGGTTTTCGGAACAGGTACCTACAAGCCTGAAAAAGAGATTTCTCAATCAAATAGCAATAGCACCGGTTCGAAATACCTTCGAAGAGGTCCTCATTCAAACCGCCCGATCATTTGTCGTTGAAAGGCAAGGCAAACCCGAAATTGTATCGGGTTACCATTGGTTCGGTTCCTGGGGCCGGAATTGCTGGATCGCCTTGCCAGGACTGACTCTGGCAACGGGGCAACCTGAACTTTTCAATAAACTCGCTAATTCGATGGTCGGGATGCTTAAAAACGGACTGTTTCCCAATCATTCTCCTGATCGGAAAAATCCTGTTTATCGGAGCGTGGATGGTTCCCTTTGGATGATTTGGGCATTTCAGCAGTATGCGATATTTTGCGATGACGCAGGGTCGGTCTGGAAATCTTATGGGGAATTTATCAGGCAGGTATTTAACGCGTACCAGCATGGCTCAAATACCGGCATCAGAGTGCTCGATAACGGGCTTTTATCTGCCTATATCCCAGGCGAAGCCTTAACCTGGATG
>JBBQOG010000335.1:0-4177 GCA_038330665.1 Bacteroidales bacterium | reverse complement strand
GCCCTGTGGTTTGGCGACGATTTTGGCACACAAGTGAGCCTGATCATTTCTCCGGAGATTTTCAGGAGTCAGCTCAAGCCTTTGTATACCCGAATGATAGAGCGTTTTAAAGAGGCTAAGCCGGATATTATCCCGATCCTTCACTGCGATGGTGCGGTAAGTGATTTGCTAACCGATATCCGGGAGATCGGTTTTGAGGTTTTTAATCCGGTTCAACCGGGTGTTCCCGGACATGCGCCACTTGACATGAAAAATAATTTCGGCAACCTGTTCAGCTTCTGGGGAGCCATCGACCAGCAGGACCTGCTGCCAAACGGAACCGACGAAGAGCTGGAACGGGATGTGATCGAAAAAATCAGCATTCTTGGCAAAGGTGGAGGGTATATGATTTCACCGGCACATATCATCCAGAATGATGTGAGCCCGGAGCGGGTTGAGAAATTCATTGAGTTATGCATGAAACACGGTAAATACAAGTAATTTATCCAAACAGCTCAAAAATGAAGAAAGAATTCGGCTATCTGTTGATCTACCTGCTATGCAGGTTTCCAGGACTCTGAAAAGATAAAAATGAAAAGTAGATTGAATATTTTAATTACAGGGATATTGCTGTCAATCAGCGTTATGGTTCCTTGTAAAGGTCAGGTGGATGCGGGTAAAAATCCCTATCCGGGCTGGAAATACTCGGGTGTTATGAATATCCTTACTACTCCCGGGGGAGCTGACCTTCCGGTGTCGGCCTCGGTGAAAGACTTTCCTCTTCTGGTCAGGTTGGATCACGAAGTGTTCAATTTCAAAGAGTGTGGTTCCGCTGGGGAGGATATCCGTTTTGCAACCGCTGCGGGGATGCCTCTCAAATACCAGATCGAGGAGTGGGACGCGGTAAGAGGTAAGGCAATCATCTGGGTAAGAATACCGGAAATTAATGGAAATTCCAGACAGGAGTTTAAAATTTACTGGGGAAAGGCCGGTGCAGTGTGTGAGTCGGATGGAAGTGCTGTATTTAATGAATCCAACGGTTATGTGGCAGCCCTGCATATGGCTGACCCCATTCGTGACGCTACGGATTCCTTAAAACCAGAGAATTCCGGAACCACTGAAACAAATGGAATCGTGGGTCCGGCCAGGCATTTTGAGGAAGGCCGTGGAATCACCTGCGGGGAGAATATTCTTGCTTTTCCTGTCGGAAGCCAGCCCAGCACCACTCAAGCCTGGGTCAGAGCTGATCTGCCGAATGGATTGGTGGTCGGCTGGGGCAATGAAGAAAAAGTCGGGAAAGTCATTATGCACTTTGCCAGTCCCCCGAAAATCAGAATTGATTGCTACTGGTCAGGCGCGAATGTTTCCGGTAACACCAAGCTGGGCTTATCGGAATGGGTTCATATGGTGCACACCTGTCAGGAAGGGGATTCAAGAGTTTATATCAATGGCCGCCTCGATGGTTTTTCGAGTGAGGTGAAAAATCCCCTGGCGCTGAAAAGCCCGGCGGGCATGTGGATTGGGGGATGGAAAGACGAATATTGGTTTTCGGGTGATGTGGATGAGGTGCGCATTTCAAAGGTGGCGCGGTCGGCCGACTGGATCAAGCTTGAATATGAAAATCAAAAACCGATTCAAACGTTGGTAGGAACCCTGGTTCAATCGGGTGATGATTTTTCTGTTTCTGTGAGGATGGCGGAAGTGCCTGAAGAGAAAAGTTTTAACGTAACTGCTACTGCCGGTGGGGCAATCAAGGTATATTGGATACGGGCAGAAAAAGGTTCTGAAGAAATTCTGGCCACCAACCGGTTTTCGTATACTTTCCATGCTGGTCGTGTGGTTAGCGAACAACACCCTTTACTGCAATTCAAGGCTATTTATCCGGATACCGTGAAAATTGTCAACATTCAGATCCGGGTTATGGAAACGATCCCGGAGCCCATTTTTGAATTGAAATCACCCGATACCTGGAATGGCCGAGATGAAATTGAGGTGGTTCCTGCGATTGCCAATGGGAAAGAAATGACTGAATCAGGGGCCGGGCGACTGAATTACCATTGGAACATCAAGGGTGGCGCGGTTATCAAAAGGGTGGACCCGGGAAAACTGATCCTCCTCCGCTCGCAATACAGCGGTAAAATCACGGTCGGGCTCGAAATGAACAATGGGGGCGCGAATAGTTTTTCGTCAAGGGAAATCACGATTACGGAACCCCGGAAGGATCCATGGGTTCAAGGAATTCCTGCTCCGGGCGAGAAACCTGTGGATAATCAGTTTTATGCCCGCAATGATCAAAATGTGGGATTACTCTGTTATAACGGAGCTCTACCAGGTCGTTACGACTCTGTATTTCTCCGGATTTATGCTGATGACAAACTCTTTTCCCGTCAGGCCATGGCCCTGCCAAAGGATGGCACCTATCGTTTTACCAGCCACCTGAAACCCGGCCTGATCCGTTATAAGGTCGAGTTTGGATCCGTGAAACGTGGAGCGGAAAAGGTGCTCGATGTCGCCAGTAATATCGTTTGCGGAGATGTATATATTATTGATGGACAGTCGAATGCCGAGGCAAATGACTATGGGCGTGCGGTCAATCCCTATGGCAGTGACTTTCTTCGAAGTTTCGGAAGTGCGAGCACAGAACCGGAAAAGTGCCGCATGAATCGGTGGGGTAATGCCGTCTCCTTTGATAACGAAGGGGCCAGGTTTCAAATCGGATACTGGGGCATCGAACTGGGCAAACAATTGATCGAAGAGCAGAAAATGCCGGTCTGCATAATTAATGGATCAGTGGGAGGCAGCCGGATCGACGTGCATCAGCGAAATGAATCCAATCCTACGGATTCAACAACCATCTATGGCCGTTTGCTCTGGCGCATACAGCAGGCCGGACTGACCCACGGGATCCGGGGCGTATTCTGGCACCAGGGTGAAAATGACCAGGGAGCTGCAGGTCCGACAGGCCGCTTCGGCTGGGAGGATTACCGACAGTATTTTATTGATATGGCCGCCGCCTGGAAGCAGGATTATCCGAATATTCAGCATTACTATATTTTTCAGATCTGGCCGAGATCCTGCGCCATGACTGAAAACGGATCTGATAATGTACTCCGGGAGGTTCAAAGAACTTTACCCCGATATTTCTCAAACCTGAGTGTGATGTCAACTCTCGGCATTAAACCTCCGGGTGGATGTCATTACCCGCCTGAAGGTTATGCTCAAATCGCGCATCTGATTGCACCACTGGTGGAACGCGATAATTACGGGGAGATTTTTGATCACCCGATTACGGCGCCCGACCTTATGAAGGCTTGTTTCTCCAATCAGCAGAGGGATGAAATTATGTTGCAATTTGATCAGCCGGTGGTATGGAATGATTCACTGATTTCTCAATTCTATCCCGATGGAGAATCAGGGAGAGTGCTCTCGGGAACTGCGACTGGAAATACCATATGGCTTCGATTGAAACCGGGTGCTGATCCGCTTACCCTCACTTATCTGGATAGCAAGAAATGGAGCCAGGACAACCTGCTTTGGGGACGAAATGGCATAGCTGCGCTTACCTTTTGGGAAGTCGGGATTGAACCTTGGGTAGAGGAAGTCCATGCAAAACGGGTCCCTATTGCCCTGGTAGATCCATCCTCCGAAGCGGGTGCAGTGATGACCGTTTACCGACCGGAGAAACCGAACGGGAAGGTGGTGGTCATCTGTCCCGGTGGAGGTTATGGCATGTTGGTGACCGGCCCTGAAGGTAGCGGAATTGCCCAATGGTTGAATCAGAATGGGATAACCGGCGTCGTACTCGAATATCGACTTCCGCATGGCAGGCCCGAGGTACCCTTACACGATGCTCAGCGGGCCATTCGGCTGATCCGATACCATGCTGCTGACCTGGGTATTGATATCCACCACGTCGGTATTATTGGATTTTCCGCAGGCGGTCACCTGGCCTCAACCGCAGCAACGCATTTTGATGGAGGTGATCCTCTTGCCATGGATCCTGTTGATCGGTTAAGCTGCCGGCCTGATTTTGCTATACTGATCTACCCCGTGGTGACCATGGGCCTGAAAACTCATCGGGGGTCGAAGACCAATTTGCTTGGACAGAGTCCAGATCCTGAGATGATTGCGTATTATTCGAATGAATTGCAGGTAACCGATTCTACTCCACCGACATTTCTTGCTCATGCACAGGATG
>JBBQOG010000334.1:0-4231 GCA_038330665.1 Bacteroidales bacterium | reverse complement strand
TGATTCCACCTCAGCAAGATCCGCTGTAAGCCGGATTTTGAAAATCCCGCGGGTGGCATGGGCGCACCAGATATTACCCAGGTGATCCGGTTCAAAATTACTGATCGGTTCAGAAAATCCCTGGGCAGAGTGGTCAAGGGTCCAGTACTTATTTTTGACCGTATAAACAGCAAAGGCACTGTAGGTGCTTTGTAGCAGGAAATCGCTGTTCCGGTCCGAAATCCGCATTAATTCATAACCTCCGTTGATTCCGGAGATCCTGATCACCCGGTCACCTTCAATTCGGTAGGTACCGCTGGTGTGACCGCATAAAATTTCCCCGTCAATGTTTTTCAGGTCCCACACCTGACCGCTCAACCCGGCTACCGGTTGTGGCTGAACAAATCCCTCCCCCGGCAAAAATTTATAGCGATAAAGTCCCTGATTGGTTCCGACCAGGAGATCCGCACCATCCAAAACCGCTGCATAAACCGACCCCATGGTTCCGGAAGGGTCCAAATAAAAATCCATTCCTGAATGCAGATTGATCAGGTCAATTCCACGGTCAAGACCAACCCAAAGGTTACCTGCCGGATCGAAGGCCAGGGCAAGGATGGTGTTATTTTGCAAAAAATTTCCCGACGTGAGATGTTCCTTCAGGTTTCCATGCTCATCCAATATAAACAATCCATTTCCTATCGTACCAATAATCAGTCTGTTATTACCAGAAATCCCGTTATTCAGCTCTGATGACCGGATTTCGGCATCCACCGGGTTTTGCCATTTCGTAAAATTTGACCCGTCGAAAATATACATGCCTTTACCGGATACCCCCACCAGGAAACGGTTCCCTTCAAAAGGCAGGAGTACCTTGATCTCATTGTTTGCAAAAATTCCGGAGCCCGGTATCAGTTTGAAAGCATCATCCACAATTTCACAAAGTCCCTGACCAACCAGATGAATAAAAAGGCGCCCATTTGCCTTCATCAGCAGGACCATCGAGGATTGAGGATTCATAACAGACAGCTGTTGTCCGTTATAGATAAAGATATTCGAGAACGATTGAAAATAGATCTTTCCGTTATGCGCTAGGATTCTCCAGATCTCATCATTATGAAGCGCGTTTGAACCGAGGAGCTTTTTGCTTAAAGAGGTATAGGAAAGCATGCCCAGGTCATCACGGCTCCAGTATCCAAATTCCTCATAGGAGCCCACGTAAATATTTCCATCGTCCCCGATGGTCACCGATCGTACAACGCCATTATCCGGCATGGGATAGAGATTCCAGTTCGATCCATCGAACTCCAGCAATCCGCGGTCATTGCCAAAGTAGGCAAAACCCTTCTTACCCAAGGCCACCGACCAGTTTTGGTTATCGCCCCCGTAGGTTCGCTTGTCATAATTGATCACGTAGGGTTTGCCCACGAACTGGCTATAAAGGGCAGGCCCTGCGAGTAAGAAAATAATTACAATAATGGCATTCCACTTTAACATCACACCTTTCACATGCATTTTTCGGTAACACAAGGTAATAAAATATGCCTTTCCATTTGGTTGGGCTATCTTTGATTCCTAAAGCTAAACAAGATGGAAATTTTCCTTCACGCGGAAACATGGATTGCCCTGCTCACCCTCACATTTTTGGAAATAGTGTTGGGAATTGATAACATCATTTTCATTTCAATTGCCACTGGCAAACTTCCGGTGAAACAACAGCCGCGTGTCAGAACCATTGGAATGTTGCTCGCGCTGGTTTTCAGGATTTTACTCCTCATTTCCATAACCTGGATCATTCGTTTGAATAACCCGCTGTTCACCCTTTTCGGCAATGCCTTTTCCATACGCGATATTATTCTGCTTGCAGGAGGTATCTTCCTGATCTGGAAAAGTGTAACCGAAATACATCAGAAAACCCTTGAAGAGCATCCGGAAATGCATTTAAAACGTAAAATCACCCCGGCCGCAGTGATCTTTCAGATTATTTTGCTGGATATGGTTTTCAGCTTCGACTCTATACTCACTGCAATCGGACTCAGCAAACAACTGGCCATCATGGTTATTGCAATTATACTGGCCATGGCGGTCATGATCACCTTTGCCGGCGCGATCAGCAAATTCATAAACAACAACCCGACCCTTCAGATCCTGGCACTGTCCTTTCTAATTCTGATCGGATTTACTTTGGCCATGGAGGCTTTCCACAAGGAAATCCCCAAGGGATATGTTTATGTGGCCGTGCTGTTTTCGTTCGCAGTGGAGCTGATCAATTTGCGGGTACGGAAGAAGGGGTCCAAAAATGGCCACGCAGGGTAATTAACGACAACCGGGATCCTCAGTTTTCTGATGGACTCCGAACTTTTTCGCTGGGATAGTGAGAAGAGGGACCACAAGAAGAAGGCCATTTGGGCACTGCTGGCGCTCGTACCATACGTCGCAGGAGGCAGCCGTTTTACCTCACGGATCGCCTTGACAATTTTTGCCGATATTTGTACTAAAATTAATCAATCATGAAGGCAATTTATCTGGTACGATACGGTGAAAGCAATGAATCCTTTGAAATGCGTGAAGCTCCGGTTCCGATTCCTGGTAAAGGTGAGGTCTTAATTAAAGTGGCCTCAAGCGGCCTCAATTATGCCGATGTGATGGCACGACGTGGATTGTATAAACCAGCACCGGCCAATCCGGGAATTCTGGGTTACGACGTGGCCGGAACGATTGAGCACCTTGGGGCGGATGTGACCGGGCTGAAGGCCGGTCAGCGGGTAGCGGCGATGACCCGGTTTGGCGGCTATGCCGAATATGCCGTTACTCAGGCGGCAGCAGTCATTCCCATTCCCGATTCAATGGATTTTGCGGTTGCAACCAGTCTGGCCACCCAGGCTTCCACTGCAGTTTATTCTTCTTCGTTTGCCACGCGGATCTATCCGGGAGAACGCGTCCTGATACATGCCGCTGCAGGTGGGGTCGGAACCATTCTCGTTCAACTGGCAAAAGCAAAAGGATGTTTAGTCTATGGATCGGCGTCCCTTTCAAAACATGACTATCTGATCCAATCAGGGGTGGACTTTCCCATCAATTCCAAGCCTGATCTGTTATGGACAGAACTGGAAACACGGTTGGCAGGCCAGAAGATTGATGCCATATTTGACAATATCGGAGGCGTGAGCTTTAAAAAAGGTTTCGCATTGCTGGCCAAGGGCGGCCGGATTATTACCTATGGTGCCGCAGCACAAAACAAGGGGAATAAGTCCAGTCAGCTGAATAGCATCCGTGTGGGTCTCGGATTTGGTTTCTACTCTCCGGTCGGGTTGATCGGTAAATCCCAGTCCATCCTCGGGGTCAACATGCTTGCCCTGGCCGACTATAAACCCAACATCATGAAAGAAATTATGGAAGAGGTCGGCCGTTTGTCGAATTCCGGAATTATCCGGCCGGTGCTGGGGAAATCGTTTCCAGCCACCCAGATGGCGGAGGCCCATGACTTTTTGGAATCACGAAAATCGATCGGAAAAGTTGCCATTAACTGGTAGTAAAACTACCTCTTCTTTAACTGCTTGTTCATAATAATTTCCCCTGTTTCCGATACCACCGAAATTTTTAGTTCACTTGCATCGGCCTCTGCGGTTACATAATTATTGTTCCCGTTGATGAGCACCGGAAAATTATATCCAGAAAAGGGCTCCGCCAGCCAAAGGTGGCGGTGGGTGTGACCGGCTATGAGCAAATCGGCTCCGGCCTGTCGGATGACCGGCCCGAAATGTTCGGCCAGGAATTGAGGCCCGTGTCCTCGGTTGTCACCCAGCATGATCGGGATGCGACCAATAATCCCCTTGAAACCGGGCAAAATAGGCATGTGCACGACAATGACCCGGAAGGGAGCATCCCGGTAAGCAGCAGATTTCACCTCTTGTTTCAACCATTCCAGCTCCTCAAGCCTATACCTGTCAAAATCAGACAGTCCATAATAGTATTGATTGTCATCAGTCTTGTCTTCTCCACAGTCGAGCACCACGAAATGCACCGGGCCCTCATCGAATGAATAGTAATACCTGTTTCCGGGCAGATCAAGATAATCCTTGAGCTTCCTGGCCATAATTCCGCGGGTTTCATGGTTCCCCCTGGCAAAGAAAAAAGGCACGCCCGACGCAAAATACCGGACACTCGTATCAATAATGGGCCCCAGTAACTGACCCTCCGTTTCAAAATTGTCGACGATATCCCCGTTGTACAGTAATAAATCCTGATTGGCAGC
>JBBQOG010000333.1:0-4237 GCA_038330665.1 Bacteroidales bacterium | reverse complement strand
AGGGTGGTGTTCAGCGACATGAATCCGGCCATAAAGAAAAATGCACTGATTATCAGCGTAATAAGGGATATTTCCAATAATTCTAACACCACCATGCTGATCAGAAGCAGCGTAAACCCCGATACCAGCACCGCAGTCAGGCGGCCTTTGTCAGCCATAACACTGCTGATTCTTAAAAATATCAGGGAAGTCAGCGTGGCGGGAACAAATACCAGCCAGTTCATGTTTGTCTTGCCCAGCAGGTCGAGATCCACGGGTATCAGGAAGAAAAAAGAGGTTAATACATAATTCATCATCATGCCTGCTATCAGGTATCCCCATACTTTCCGTTGCTTGAAAACCTGGATGAAGTCCTTTCGTTTGATTCCGGCGTGACGTGAGGGGATATGGGCCGGCAGAGTGATCTGGATAAAAATAATCACCCCGATAACCAATACAAAAATGGCCAGAAAGACCTGGTTTACGGTCATGAACCGATGCAAAACCGGACCCACAATAAAGGAAAGGATACTGGCCATTCCGACAAAGATTCCGGGATAAGCCATGGCCCGGCTCCGGCGTTCCGGTTCAATGCGGTCCCCGATCCAGGCAAAAAGCACCGTTCCGATGGCCCCGGCCCCCTGAACTGCCCGTGCAAGAATCAACATCCAGATATCATGGGCAAAATAGCCGATTAGCAGACCCACTGCATTAACGAATAATCCCACCAATATCATTCTTTTGCGACCGTACTTGTCGCTCCAGTTCCCATACGGGATCTGGAGAAATGCCATCGTCAGGCCAAACACCCCAATGGAAAAGCCAACCAGTCCGGGAGTATTTCCATCGAGTCCTTCCCCAAATACGGCGAGAAACGGCATAACCAGCAGAAGTCCGAGCTGAAGCAGAGCCAATGTGACACTGATCCCGATCAGAAACTCCTTTTCAATGCCTTTGAATAATTTTCCTTTTACAGCCATAACTCTCCTTCAAGGTATGTAGTGGCCTCGCCGGCAATCTCCACCCGGCTACCCCGGTTCCGGCAAAAGACATCGCCACCGCGACGGGACAGCTGGCGGGCGGTCAGTTCCGTTTTGGCCAGTTGCCGGCTCCAGTAAGGAATGAGGGTGGTATGAGCAGATCCGGTTACCGGATCCTCGTTAACCCCCACCTGGGGCGCAAAAAACCGGGAAACAAAATCAACCCATTCTCCGGGTGCAGTTACAATGATGCCGCGGGCCTTAAATTTGGCGAGTTTTGCAAAATCAGGCTTCATCTGTTCAATATCAGATTGCTTTTCGTAAACCACCATATAGTCCGTTTTTCCCATATAGCAGAACATGGGATCCTTCCCTCCAAGTGCTTCCTGCATTCCGTCAGGCATCTCCGCCGGATCAAATTCGTCGGCAGGGAAATCCAAAACATATCGTTTCCCTTCCCTGAATACCCGCAACGGACCGCTTCGGGATGAAAATTTTATTTCCGATCCAATGTAGCCAAGGTGGCTAAATATTACATGGGCGGTTGCCAGTGTGGCATGACCACAAAGGTCAACCTCCACCTCAGGAGTGAACCAACGGATATGATAGCCATCGCCATGCGGCACAAAAAAAGCCGTCTCAGCGAGATTGTTCTCCATCGCAATACGCTGCATGATTTCTTCATCCAGCCACTCTTCCAGTGGAACCACGCCGGCAGGATTTCCACTGAAAAGCCTGCCTGAAAATGCATCTGCCTGAAAAATCTTTATCATAACCTTTAACCTATTAATTATTAACGTCTTATCACCTTACCCTCTAACCTCCTAAACTCCTAACCTCCTAAACTCCTAAACTCCTAAACATCTAAACATCTAAACTCCTAAACATCTAAACTCCTAAACCTCTAAACTCCTAAACCTCTTATCTTCCGTCTTCTACAGCCTCACCACGGGGACCGTAAATTCAATATGGGTCAATCGTGAAGGATCTGTTACATCGGTGGATAAAAGTAGGGAAAACCGGATTCCGAGAGGAATATCGATAATATTAAGCCAACGGGTATCAAATATGAGTTCGGTTCCGGCTGAGGCAAAAATGCCGTACCTGCTATTATACACGCCACCGGGCAGGTCGGCATACCCGTAATCTGCGAAAACCGATCCACGGATACGCGAACAATAGAAGATCCCACTGAACCCAAAATCCGGATAAGCGATAGGAAAGTGGTAAGAGCCCTGGGCCGAGAATATCCAGTTGGTGCGCGGAATGCCAAATCCACGTGGGTACATGAACAGGTCCATGAATTGATAAGCATTTTGGTCATCCTCATATTTGAATCCCCCGCTGAGAATAAGATTGTGGTTTGGGAAGAACCCCCTGACGGCAAAATCGCCGATGGCCTGATACTGAGCGGCTGCGGTATATCCGAACCCTTGATTAACCGATACATCCAATTGCATGCCCAAGGGCGTGGTGATATTCTGATAGGCTTTTTTTCGGATGACCGACAGGGAGGCTTTCGCGCTCAAAGCATTGATAATACTGGTGTGTCGGTAGGATGGATCTCCTGAGAAGAGGTTTTGCGAGGAAATAAAGTCATATCCTATACTCAGGTTGGCCATACGGTGAAATGCTCCTTTGGTGAAATTCAGCGGAACGGATGCTTCGAGTGATAAACTGTTGTCGAGGGAAAAGAGCTTGCTGACCACATCCAGACTGTTCAGATCGGGAACATTGGCATATCGGTATTGACGTGAAAAGCCGGCCGATAAAACAGGAAAAAATCCGCCATATTGGATTGCCGCGTTGAAACCGGGCGAATTTTCATTGTAATAGTAATTCGCACCTGCCTCGAGATGAATATTGTTGAGTGTATTATCGGATATCACGTTTACCCCGATTGAATTTATGCCTGGTAACAGTTCCCAGGTGTGAACCCTGATCGGATGCTCCCACTGGTTATAGGCTGTGATTTCGAATTTTTTGTCCGGAACCCTGTCCAGTATATTGCCCCCTTCAGTTTTGAAATAAGTAAAATCGTACAGGCTGATTTTCTCCTGAGCCAATGTCGTCGCTGGTTTTCGTTTGAGAGAGTCCATTGGTGCCGAAACCAACCGGTAGCCCCGGGTGTTAAAATCAGCATAAACCAGACGCTGGCTTTTAGGATCAATGGCAGGGTAATAGGCGCCGAAGCGAGATCCGGTCAATTGAACCATTTTCCCATCACTCCTGGAAAGAGAATAGATATTATTGATCCCGGTGAATCCAGCGGTAAAAAGGATGGCTTTTGGGGTAACCAGGACTTCCGACAGGATCTGTTCAAATTCGCCGGTCAGGTTGCTTGTTTTACCTCCATCGATGTTCTGTTGTACGATGAGCATTTTACCCGTTGGCGTTCGAACGGAACTGATGATGCTTTTGCCGTCGGTATCCCATTTTGGATAGGTATAATACAGGTGGCCGGGATTGGCCAATTCGGAAATCACTTCGCCCGACTGGCTGTCCAGGATCTTCAGGACACTGTTCTCCTGGTTATCCACTTCAACCACCACGATGCGGGTGGCATCCGGAGAAAGGGCCGGTGAGAAGTACCGCTGTTTATGGGTCAGATATGTTTTTTTCTTCTGATCGGTCTGATAGATAACAATATCTGAAAAGTCCTCAGAGGAATATCTAATGTCCCAGGTAATTTCGGACCAGGCAATCCGATTCCCGGAAGCGGTGAAATAAGGATCCGCAGAGATGCCCGTTGAACAGATCAGATCTTCCCATCCGTCGGAATTTACCCGGTAAATGGCACCGGCTTCCCTATAACTTTCCTTATGAACCAGCAGATCACCGTTTTGAAGAAAAACCGGAAACCGGTAGTCGGTTATGGTGTGGTCGTTGGCTGACAAGGGTTTGAAAGGAGTTATATCAGAAGGTTTTAACTCATGCGACCAGCTTTCCTTATAATCGGTGAGTGCCTGGTTGTAAAACCGTCTGGTATTCAATTTGGTAATCGAACGGACCGAATTGGAGAATGGATAAATGATCCCTTTTAAACCCGCAGTTCCCTTAATCGTTTTTGCCCACAGGTCATTGCCAAACCGGTCCCTCCCATAACTGCATAGGAGATACCCCAGTTCATATTGATTCGGAACGATATCCCGGTACGACCCGTTCAGGGCCTTCATGTAACTGTATTTTTTATCTGTTAACAGGATGCTTTTATATTGCTGGAGAAAAGAGGGCATCCGCCCGCGACCCTGATTGGTGAGAGCGGTTTCCGTGGCCAC
>JBBQOG010000332.1:0-4248 GCA_038330665.1 Bacteroidales bacterium | reverse complement strand
GGTTCCGGTAAGGGAAATGATTACCGCCATAAATTCATCGGTGGATATTATCTCTTTTGAAGAGGTGATACCGGGCATGAACGACATCTTCATTCGTGCGGTTAAAGGAACAGAACCTAAAACAACACCTGAAAACTGATTACCATGAATAAAATTAGTTTAATCATTCAAAGGGAGTATACCACGCGGGTTAAGAAGAAGTCATTCATTATCATGACTTTACTGACTCCGGTGTTTTTGGCTGCATTGCTGGTGATCCCAGGTTATCTGGCAACCAAGGAAGATAACCAGGCCAAGGTAATTGCAGTTATTGACAAGACCAATATAACAGAAGGTGCCATCGCTTCGACTGAGTATATGAAGTTTGAGTATGTCAACGCTTCAGATGTGGATGCCATCAAAGAGAATTTCGATAAAAGCGGGTATTACGCGATTCTCTATATACCCGAAAATGTACTGGTTTCCAGTAAAGTACAGCTATATTCAAACCAGCAGACCACGGTGGGTGTGAACGAACATATCGTCAAATCTTTAGATGGATTTTTTACCAACATTAAGCTTAAAAATGAGAATGTTCCTTTGGATATTATGCAACGGATCCGAACGAACATTAATGTGGATACCATTCAATGGACAAGCTCAGGAGAAGAAAAATCCGGCTCAGCCGAAATGGTTCTAGTCATCGGTTATATTTCCGGCTTCCTGATGTATATGTTTATTTTCATGTTTGGAGCTCAGGTAATGCGTGGTGTGATGGAAGAAAAATCGAACCGCATAGTAGAAGTCATCATTTCTTCCATAAAGCCTTTTCAACTCATGATGGGTAAAGTGGTAGGTATTGCACTGGTGGGGTTAACCCAGTTTGTGATCTGGATTGCGCTGACGTTTGGAATATATTACGGAGCCAAATTTGTTCTTCTTGAAAAACAGGGCGGACCGGAATTAACTTCCTTATCATCCGACATCATGGACAAGGCCAATGCCGGAATTCCTGATGCAGCTACCGCAAAATATGAGGCTATGTTCAACAAGATATCCGGAAACTTCTCTGCCATTAACTTACCCATGGTCATCGGTTGTTTTCTGTTCTTTTTCATCGGTGGGTACCTTCTGTACGCATCCCTTTTTGCCTCAGTCGGGTCAGCTGTGGATAATGATACTGACACACAGCAGTTTATGCTACCCATTACCATCCCAATAATACTAGGATTTCTCGTAATGATGAATGCCATGCAATCCCCGAACAGCAGCATTGCAGTGATTTTTTCGATGATTCCGTTGACCTCGCCCATCGTGATGATGGCAAGGGTTCCATACGGAGTTCCCCCGTTGCAACTGGGGCTGTCAGCGTTCTTCCTGATCATAACCTTCGTAGGAGCCATCTGGATGGCTGGTAAAATTTATAGGACTGGAATTCTCATGTATGGGAAAAAAGCGAGCTATAAAGAATTGTGGAAGTGGTTAAAGTATAAGAATTAATGGCTGCTATATTAGTTATTGATGATGAGCGCAGTATCCGGAATACCCTTAAGGAGGTGCTGGAGTATGAGAATCATCAGATTGAACTGGCTGAGGATGGTGTGATCGGACTTGAGATGATCCGCGAGAACCATTATGATATTGTTCTCTGCGATATCAAGATGCCGAAAATGGATGGACTGGAAGTTTTGGAAAAGATCTTCCAAATCACTACAGAGGTGCAGGTGATCATGATTTCCGGTCATGGAACCGTGGACTCGGCAGTTGAGGCCATTAAAAAAGGAGCATACGATTTCATTGAAAAGCCGCTTGACCTGAATCGGCTGTTGATCACCATCCGGAATGCGATGGATAAAACCAGCCTCATCACCGAGACCCGGACCCTGAAAAAGAAAGTCGCCCGGAATTATGAAATGATCGGGGATTCGCAACCGATGAAAAAAATCAGGGAGATGATTGATCGGGTTGCTCCTACGGATGCAAGGGTATTGATCACAGGATCAAATGGTACCGGAAAAGAGCTTGTTGCCCGTCAGCTTCATGACCAGAGCAACCGCATCAACGGACAATTCGTGGAGGTTAACTGTGCGGCCATACCATCTGAATTAATTGAAAGTGAGCTTTTCGGTCACGAAAAAGGATCCTTTACCTCGGCGATCAAACAGCGGAAAGGGAAATTTGAATTGGCAGATAAGGGAACACTTTTCCTGGATGAAATCGGGGATATGAGTCTTTCCGCACAGGCAAAAGTTCTTCGGGCGCTTCAGGAAGGCCGGATCACGCGGGTTGGAGGCGACAAAGATATCAACGTGGACGTGCGGGTGATTGCCGCCACGAATAAAAATCTAAAGGAGGAAATTGCCGAAAACCGGTTCCGGGAAGATCTTTATCACCGGTTGGGTGTGATCATTATTCAGGTTCCAACTTTGAGTGACCGGACCGATGACATTCCACAGCTGGCCGCTCATTTCATCGACCAGGTTTGTTCCGAGATGGGTCTTCCAACCAAACTTATTGATGATGAAGCGATTGATGAACTCAAGAAATTACCCTGGACCGGAAACATACGGGAGTTCCGCAATGTCATTGAACGGTTAATCATCCTGGGAGGCCAGGTTATTACCGGTGAAGATGTGAAAGTGTTTGCCTGAACCTTTTCTGTTTGCTACTTTTGTGTAAACAGCTCCTAAGTAATGCAAAAAACCTGCGTTTTTCCAGGGTCATTCGATCCCTTTACCAAAGGTCATGAAAATGTGATCAACAGGGCTTTGCCCCTTTTTGATAAGATATACATTGCCATTGGCCACAATTCCGAAAAGCGTGGCTTCTTTACGCTCGAACAGCGTTTAAGAATGGTGAGCAACCTTTACCGGGATGAGCCCCGAATTATTTTGGACCATTACGAAGGCCTGACCGTTGATTATTGTCGAAAGATCGGTGCACAATATTTGTTGAGGGGCTTACGGACTTCTGCGGATTTCGAATATGAGCGTGCAATTGCGCAGATCAACCGCAAGATGAATCCGGATGTAGAGACCGTGTTCATACTGGCAGTTCCGGAATTTACACCGGTCAATTCAACCATTATCCGGGAAATATTAAAGTATGGCGGAGATGCGAGCCAGTTCCTGCCCGACAAAATGGTGATCGGGGATTAGCTGCCAGAAGGCTTGCCCGAGGTCCATGTAACATCCCCAATAAGCTCTGAAATGGACCGGTAGGTGTTTTCCAGCACCATATCAAATTGCGAGGGCACCAGCCAGGTGGCTTCAGAAATACCCTCCTCATTTTGTGGTTTGGTGAGTAAAGTACCGGAATAATCCATGGAAAACCACCATGTTTTCTTGATTACGCGGTGACCTTCCAGTTTATAGGTATGATAGGTACTTGGCAACTGTCGGCCGATACTTAAACCGGAAATTCCGCATTCCTCCCGAACCTCACGCAAGGCTGCTTCATCCGGTGCCTCGCCGTTTTCAATTTTACCTTTTGGTAAATCCCATTTTCCAAATCTTTTAATAAACAAATATTTACCAGATGGGTGACAAACGATACCCCCTGCTGCTTCAATAATCTGGTAAAAACCCGTAAAAAGATTAAAAAGGGCCTCGGGGTGATCGGTGCACAGGCAATAACTATGAATCCCGGAAGACTCAAACTGGCTGATGAGCTCTCCAACCCCTTTCCGGTCGGGTTTTGTGATGAACTCACTGCATACCCCTTCCAACGCGAGTTCCGGCGTTGAAATCAACAGAAGGCAGTCGTTAAAAAAAACTTTATAACTTTGGTTCATGATGGATACAGAAAAGATGATCGCCTCGCTCCTATTGCAAATTAAAGCAATTAAGCTGTCTCCGGCAAGTCCTTTTACCTGGGCTTCAGGCTGGAGATCACCCATTTATTGTGACAACCGTAAAACCTTGTCCTATCCATTGGTTCGAAAAACCATCCGGGATGAGTTTGTTCTGCGGATACAGAGGGATTATCCTGATGCAGAGCTGATTGCAGGAGTTGCCACCGGAGCCATTGCCCAGGGCGTGCTGGTTGCCGAGGCACTGGACCTGCCGTTTATATATGTACGTCCTGAAGCGAAATCGCACGGATTGGGCAACCAGATCGAAGGCGATTTTAAACCCGGGATGAAAGTGGTGATTATCGAAGACCTCATTTCTACCGGTGGCAGCAGCCTGGCCGCCTTTAAGGCCCTTAATTCGGCCGGACTGACCACGCTTGGCATGCTGGCCATATTCACCTACGGGTTTCCTATCG
>JBBQOG010000331.1:0-4261 GCA_038330665.1 Bacteroidales bacterium | reverse complement strand
CACCGGACCCGCCCATTTGAACATGGTTTTGCGCTCCGCCGTCAAGCCGGTAGTGAACACCATCCGGTTTTTTTCGGTTTTCAGCAGGCTAAAGATGGAGTCCCAGTCGGAACTGATGTGAACAGGCTGATTCAAATCGAGATTCTGCATAATGCGAAGACCGATTTCCGCGGTAATTCCTTTGATTGCACCATTCTCCAGATAACTGAACGGTTTGAGAACTTCGCAGTAAATGGTCAGGTCCTTTCCGGTGGTATCCTCCTTGCTGCAGGAGAAAGTAAGTGCCAGCAGAAGCGCAAATAGGATGACGGTAATTTTTTTCATGGTCCGGGTTTTTTGGTTTTGCGGGGGAGTTCGGGAGCGAATACCTTTATTTATTAGCCTACTTTTGGGGTTAACGCAATAATGTACCCAATGTATAAATTATTTCTGACTTCAATAGTCCTTATCCAACTGTCAATCTTAACAATTGGACAAACCGTCCGGGAGGAACTCAGTCTGATTCCGGCTCCGAAAAATATCGAAATGGGTAAAGGGACATTTGAATTTTCGGGAAATATATTAATCAGGAACAATGGTCTGGAAAATATTGGATCGGAAGATTTCACCGCTCTCCTGAAATCCGAATTCGGCCTTACGCTCAGGCTGAATGCAAAAGGACCGGGTAAGATAATCCGGATGGAAAAGCGGCAGAAACTCGGATTTAAGTCGGGCGAGGAGGGTTATCTGCTTGATATCCGACCGGATGAGATACGGATAGCCGGACAAACAGAAGCCGGAATTTTCTACGGATTACAAACTCTTTCGCAACTGATTACAGCAAACCGGAACGGAATCAGTCTCCCTTGTTGCATCATCCGGGATTATCCTGATATTCCCATCAGGGGCTGGCAGGATGATATCAGTCGCGGCCCCATTCCTACCCTGGATTTTCTGAAAAAGGAGGTACTTATTCTTTCCTCTTTCAAGGTGAATGCAATGACACTGTACACCGAGCAGGTGTTCAAACTTAAAAAGCATCCGACACTGGCTCCAGAAGATGGGATCACTGCAGAGCAAATCGCCGAACTGAGTACCTATGCGGCCAAATACCACGTGCAGGTGATTGGCAATTTCCAGTCGTTCGGCCATATGG
Source organism: Bacteroidales bacterium (assembly GCA_038330665.1). Classification (GTDB taxonomy): domain Bacteria; phylum Bacteroidota; class Bacteroidia; order Bacteroidales; family UBA12481; genus UBA12481. Next base: position 3,126 of record JBBQOG010000331.1, on the reverse strand, counting down.
AAAAAATATTGAGTAAACCCGGATACGAGCATCTGGCTGAAGCCGGAAATATACTCACTCCCACAAAGGAAGAGTCCTATCAGTTTCTGAAAGAGGTCTATTCCGAGATCGTACCCGCCTATTCCAGCCCCTATTTCAATGTCAACTGCGATGAGACTTTCGGTCTGGGGGAAGGACTGTCGAAAAAAATGGCCGACAGCATCGGAATTCCCGGAATTTACGGGTACCACATCAATCGATTGAATGAATTGCTCAAACCTTATAAAAAACAGATCCTCATGTGGGGCGATATCGCCTCGGATCCTAAGATTGTGGCTCTGTTGCCCAGGGATATCACCGTCATTTCATGGGGATATCATGATGCCCCAAGCTTCGATTATGCGATCAAACCCTTTTCCGACCAGGGTCTTAATTTTTGGGTGGCGCCTGGTGTGAGCTGTTGGGGAGTCGTATTTCCGAACTTCAGTACCGCCCGGGTCAATATCAGTAACTATATCCGGGATGGTTACCGGCTGGGTGCTACGGGCGTTTTGAATACCACCTGGGACGATGATGCGCTGGATTTTTTTGAAAATAACTGGTATCCCCTGGCTTGGGGGGCGGAGAAGAGCTGGAATCCGGGGGAAGCTGATCAGGTGAGGGAAAAGGTCCCCACAAAGGGTGATCAGGTGAGGGGAGAGGTCCCGACTTTCGTCGGGATGACAACTCTAAGGGGGGGACTCGCCGAGTTTGATAAGGCATTTGATCAAATATTTTTTGGTACGAGATCTACGTCGGTGGTGAGCTGGATGAATGCTTTTTCAGCATTGCATCAGGAGACGATCCGCGGGATCGCCACCAATGCACGGATTTTTGAGCCGGTGATCCCGTTTTATCCGGAATATGTGGATAACAAGCAGCCGGAGATGAATAGCCGCGTGATTGCCCGGCTCGACAGCCTCGAATCGCTGCTTCCGGCGCTGCGGGCCGACGTGCAACGAAACCGGCTTTCGCTGGATTATCTCGCTTTTGCACTCAATGAGGTTCGTTTTACGGCTACCAAAAACATTTTCCGGGTGGATCTCTACCATTCACTGAATGGAATGGATGGGGCTCTTGCCGGGGTAAGTTTGGAAGCGACGCTGAAATTGCTGGTCAGGGATGCGGAGCAGCTTGGGGCCCTCTATTCCCGGCTCTGGAAATATGAAAGCAGGGATTGGTGGCTCAACCGGAATGTGCAGAAATTCGGACAGCTCGCTCAGGGCCTGCGCGACTTGCGTGGAATAACCCTTTTGGACATCGCGGATACCCTTGTACCGGCCGGCCGCGCGGTGACTATGCGATCGGTGATGGATAAAATGCCTGTGTTTTATACCCTCGACGGAACCGAACCTACCCCCGGCTCTGCCCGCTACACCCATCCGATATACCTGATAAAGGATGCTACGATCAGGGCCCGGGTGTTTGCCGAGGGAAGAGCGTTACCGGAAACCGCAGACAGCCTCGTCATGCACAAGGCAATCGGTAGGCTCTATAAATTGAACTCTCATTGGAGTCCCTATCATCCCGCATACGAAGCCGGAGGCAAACTCGGGTTGCTCGACGGACGCACCGGAAGTGTAAAGGATATCCGGAGTGGCCGCTGGCAGGGTTTTTCAGGGCAGGATATCAATGTGGAAATCGACTTTGGTCATGTGGATACCCTTCATACCCTTTCGATGGGCTTTTACCAGCACACCTTCAGCTGGGTGATACTGCCCAAACAGCTGGATATCTATTATTCTCAGGATGGAGTTACCTATCAGAAATTGATCACTTTACAACAGGATATACCAGTGGATTATCCCGATCCCATCCGCTACGAATTCCAAACCAGTTTGAACAACCTCCAAACCCGATATCTAAAGGTGGTGGGGGTATACTACGGACCGCTCCCGGATTTTCATGCCTCCAGGGGTCAGGAGTCGATGATGTTTGCAGATGAGATTATCGTAAAATAGAGCGGTATTTCTTTATTACTCCGCCTCGATCTCCATCTCCGTTACCTTCAGGATATCCTTTTTATAGAACAGCGACCCGATGAAGAAAAGCACACCTGCGAGTACCACAAAGATGGGCAGGATCGACAGGGCTGTGCCGATATCGGATCGGTCGGAAATGCCTCCGATGGCGATCGGTCCCAGTGAGGAGCCGAATAAATTCTGGATCACGACGGCAATGGCATAGGAGGTGGCCCGCAAACCGGGGTGTACCAGGTCCTGAGTGACGGCTCCTGCCGCAGGGATGAACATGGTAACAGTCAGTCCGAACATCAGCAGGCTGATATATTGTGCGGTACCTTTGAACACCACAAAGGCCAGGAAGCAGAATACGGCAGCAATCATGGAGGTAATACCCGGAAAAACGAGCCGGGCATTGGGTTTGGTCCGGCGCCAGCGGTCGACCAGAAATCCGCCCAGTGGTGCACCTACCACCGCGAGAAGCATCACAAGCGATGCTTTGGTACTGGCCTGCTGCGGGGGTATATCATACACCCGCGTAAAATATGAGGGTAGCCAGGTGAGTAGCGAGGTGGTGACAAACACCACTGCCATCATCCCGAAATAGGTGAACAGCAGGGAAGGTTTTTCGGAGAACTCCTTAACCAGGTCCTGTGTGCTCATCTTGATCTTTTCGATTTTCGCTCCTTTTATACGTGGCCCCGAATTCTTCAGGAGTTTAACCGTTTTGTAATCCTTGCTCACAAAGAAGAGAATAGCGACAATCAGCCCGGGTACCGCCACAATTCCAAATGCACTCCGCCAGCCCCAATGGGCGGCGATCACTCCACCAAGGGCAATTCCGATGGCACTGCCAAGCGGGATGGCCGCGTTCCACAATCCCATCATCCAGGAACGTTTGTGCTCAGGATACATGCCGGAAATCATTGCCGATCCACCAGGAGCATACCCAGCTTCGCCAATACCGATCACCGTGCGCGTGGCAAACAGATGACCGAAAGTTTTTGTCAGTGCCGCCGCCGCAGTGGCAAGGCTCCATAAAATAGCCATCGCACCGATCGTTCTTCGCCGGCTCCAGCGGTCAACCAGCAGGGAGACCGGAAAAGTAAGAATGATAATTGACCAGTAAACAGCCGAAACCAACAAT
>JBBQOG010000330.1:0-4262 GCA_038330665.1 Bacteroidales bacterium | reverse complement strand
GGCTGCTTTTTCGCTCTCGAGCGACTCTTGTTTGCTGATGATGAATTTCTGTATGGATGAAGGGTCGATGCGGATTACGGTATCGCCCAACTTCACCAGTTTACCGTTTTCTGCCATACCAATGATCTTAAACTCGTATCCGTACTCCCACCTGATCCGGGGCATCACCAGGGCTACTGAACTAATGGCTTCCAGTTCACCGGTTTCAGTAAACGTCTGCCGTAACAGGCCTTTCATCACGGAATATTCATCTTGGGTGCCCTTGCATGCGGCTAACAGCAGGATCATTGTTATAACCAATACGATGCGATTTATATTCATCTGACCCTTATTTATTGGTTTTGCTATTTCCCTGTTTTTCCTGGGTGTTCAAAAATGGATCGGCCAGGGCGATCTCTTCTTTTTCGGCCAACCCTTCAGTAATCACTGCAAAATCGGTATTAATAGCCCCGATTTTCACATCCTTGCGCTTGTAATTGGATCCGGATTTCACATAAACATATTCCATGCCCTGTGCTTTAAAGATGGCTTCGACCGGAATAAACAGTACATCCGGAATTTCACGGATTCTTATTTTGCAGCTTACGGTTAATCCCGGCAGCAGGTTGCTGTGAAATCCATCAATCTTTACCTGGACCGGGAATATCTTGATTTTGGATTGATAATCCTTATTCTTCGCCAGGTTGGCAATGGTCGTGATTTCCCCGGTGTAGGTAGAATCGGAATAGGCATCAGCCTTGATGTCCACTTTAAGACCGGGAGTGATTTTCGATACATCCACTTCATTGATTTTAACTTCCGCCAGCATTTCCGCCAGGTCAGGAAGTTGAATGATCGCTCCGCCACCGACCTGGTCGCCCACACGGAGTTTCTGACCGGTCATCCAGTTTTCGGTGATTATGGCGATTCCATTGGAAGGACTCACCACAAAAAGGGATTTAATGGCGAGGTTCGCTTCATCCAAAACAACGCGAAGCTGATTCATGGTGAGCTTTTTCTGCAACAGTTCCTGCTCGTTGATCTTTTTTCGGTTAATGATTTGTTCCTGAGCCCGTTCCAGGGCAATATTGGCGGTTTCCAGCTTGAGGTTGATTTCTTTCCGTGTAATTTCGGATTCAAATACCGCCTGATCGAAATTGATTTTGGAGATCTGCTGCGAGATTCTTGCAATTTCGAGATCGGCTTCCATATCCTCAATTGCGGATTCCTGGGTGGCTTTCAGTTTGTCGAACTCAGCCTGGGCAATGTCAAGTTGTTGTTGTGAGTTTACGATAGCCTTCTTAATCTCGGAGGGATCGAAAACCACCACCGTATCACCTTTTTGGACCTCCTTGCCATCTTCAACAAGGCGAGTTATTTTGGTGCTCCCGTAACGGTATGACATCTCAGGCGAGTTGATCGACGTGGAGTTGACGGCCCGGATGGTACCTTCTTCGGTGAGCTCCTCGATGAAAGTTCCCCGTTTGACGATGCTGGTCTGCACTTCCTGGGTTTTCTTTGCGTTACAGGCTGCTAGCACCAGGAATACAATAAGGATCAGTGCTTTATTCATGAGTGGTGTCTTTTGGCTTGATGAGATAATTATGCGGAGGTTCAATCAGGGCAATGGTTTCCTTTCCCTTTAATCCTTTATTGATAATGGTTTGTGAGCTGTTTGACAATCCGGTTTCCACTTTTACCGGCCTGAATTTTTCGTTTTCGGCCACATAAACCACCTTCATGCTGTCTCTTTCAAAGATGGCCATGGTTGGAACCACGATGGTATCCTTTATCTGATTAATGAGGATGTCGCAGCGGGCGCTTAATCCGGGAGGCATGCGGGTGTGGCAGCTGTCGATGCTGACCGTTACCTCGTACAACTTTATTTTCGACTGGCCGGAGTAATCCTGCTTGGGAGCCAGGGATTTCACCTTAATCTCACCGGTAGTTTCAAGCTTTCCCGCGGCATCCACGATAATCTTAACTTTTTGGCCTTTTTCAATTCGTTTGTAGTCAACTTCCTGAACTTCAAGTATTACCTGCATTTCAGTAAGGTCGGGCAAGTTCATTAATCCCATTTCAGGAAAGATGGCTGCACCCACCTGGGGATATGCACCCAGATCGAAAGTGGAGGTTCCTTCAGAGCTCATCATCATCATCATCCCCTGACTTTCGCCCCGACAGAGTAGTCCGCTTAATGGCGCAGTGATAATCAGCTCCTTCACTTTGTCGCCTGTCATCTGCACATAATTTTCAGCCTGTATGATGCGGGCTTTCATTTGGCGGACATCTGTTTCGTCGATTGTTTTTTCAGCCAGAAATTTCTTTTGCAGTTTTCTTTCCTCTACCCGTGATTTTTCGAGTTCAAGGGCCATCAGCTGTTTCTTGATTGGCGGAGCGTACCGCACCTGGATGGAATCGAGCTGGCTGATCGACATGCCGGCCTGATTTTCTTTTACCCGGGCTTCAAGCATGGCGAGGTTAAGGGCATTATCGGCTTCAAGCTTCTTGAAATCCGCCTTTTGAGTTTCCAGTTTTGTCTTTTGATCATCAAGCGATTTCAACAGTTCATCACATTTAAGGATGCAGATGGTATCGCCTTTTTCTACGCGACTGCCCTCAGGTTTTATCCAGCCAACCGACAGATTTCCGTAGTACCAGCTCGTTGGTGCTGTGATCGTTACGCTGTTGACGGCTTTAATGGTACCCGTAGACTGGATCGTCTCGGTATAATCTGTCCGGCTCAGATCGCAGGTCAGCAGGCTGGTTTTTTTGGGAGTACAGGAAGCCAGAGAAATGAACAGAATAATGACAGCTACGAAGAAATTCTTCATATCAATTCGCAATTAATCGGGTCGTTTAAAGAGGGGCAATCTTCGGTTTCGGGAATTATGGGCAGGTACTTGAATATTGACTTAAACAGTTCGGGTGCGGAAAGACAAGCAACTCAGATCGAATTTATAAATTCTTTAAGGTTCAGGACATTAAAAACAGGATTATGGTTAATCTATTTTGTAAACGGGTCATTTTGGACCGTATTGTTTATTTATAAACAAATAATACTGATGAAAGGTACTCGTTGGGCATTCACCACGAATAGAAGAATGAGTGGTTGGCAGGGCTGGTTGAGTATCTGGAGGCTGATATTTTTTGAGATTATTTGAGGGATACCACGTAACCTGCCAAAAGTTCCCAATAATTCCATGATTCATAGGTGTCGGAAATTTGAGCAACAGTATTGCCATCTTCGGCGTGAATGTATCGGAAATGTTGCGATTAAAGGATTTCTACCGGATTTATCCGGAGAAGCTCCTGCCACGGAATGCCTTGATGGCCCACCAGGATCAGCCGGGCTTTGGGATAGGCAGCGCTGAAGGATCTGATACCGGGAAGTCTGTCAGTGACCCCACTTTTCACCTCAATAGCTGAAAGTTTGGAATCTTTTTGCAAGACAAAATCGACTTCCATATTTCCCTCGCGCCAATAGTTGACTTCATAATTGCCTGTTTGCGAGCTGTTAACAAGATGAGCACCTATGGCTGATTCAACCACACGTCCCCAAAAGGTAAGATCGGTAATTGCCTCGCTAAATTTCATTCTGCTTTGAGCGCTGATTAGTGCGGTATTCAGTACCTGAAGTTTAGGACTCGATGATCGTTTGATAATCCTTGAACCGGAGAATTTTTCAAGTCCCGAAAGTAATCCTGCGGATCCGAGAAGATGGAGATAATCAGCCAGGGTGGTTGTATTTCCGGCTTCATGTAATTGCCCTATCATCTTGGTATAGGAGAGGATTTGTCCCGAATATTGACATCCCAGATAAAATAGATTGCGAAGGAGGGCCGGTTTATGGATTCGTGTGACCAGTAAAATGTCTTTTGTGATTGATGTTTCAATAAGTGAGTTGATTACATAATTTTTCCATCGCGGTTCATCTTTGTATATCAATGCGCTTCCGGGATATCCTCCGAACCAGGCAAATTCCTCGGGAGTGAAGCCGAAGGCTGTTTCCATTTCAGTTAATGACCAGTGAGAAAGCGTGATTAATTCAAACCGCCCGGCCAGGTGAGGCCGGCCGCATCAGCCGATGCATAATGGTGGGCGATAGGTGCCTTTTCGAGATACTGCTCAACTAATCGGGTTTTTCCCACCTGGCGAGGTCCCGAAATTACCTGAATGAATTTTCTGGGTTCTAAAAGTCGTTCATTAAGTATCTTAATTTGAGATCTTTGAAACCTAAAATGAAAAATTACTCAATATACTGAGTAAAAATGGTTCCTGTC
>JBBQOG010000329.1:0-4275 GCA_038330665.1 Bacteroidales bacterium | reverse complement strand
ATTTACCGCAATTATTGGGTGCATGTGATGGCGCAGCGAAGAAGCAGCCGCGGTGAATAGGCGAATGCCGGGATTGCCTATGCTTATCAAGAATTATTAGTGCATTAAACACTATAAGGTATTTGATTGCGGATATTCATAATTTATTTTATCGCCATGAAGGTTTTTTTCGGAGAAGAATTGAAAAAAGTCCTGCAGACCAAAGGCATCAAACAAAATACGAGAATAAAAAAAAGAAAAAGCGGCTACACTATTTCTAATGTAACCGCTTCATTTCCAGTGGTGGGCGCTACTGGATTCGAACCAGTGACCCTCTGCTTGTAAGGCAGATGCTCTGACCCAGCTGAGCTAAGCACCCGAAAGCGGGGGCAAAGATAATCCCTTTTCGGAAGCTTGCAATAAATTTTTTAAAAAAGATGAAAATCGTTCCTAATGTAAGGGTTACCCTTATTTGGCGATAAACATCCGGATGGCAATAAAGATCAGAAAAACAGAGAAGACCTTTCTGATCAGATTCTCCGGCAGATCGATGGCTAGCTTAGAGGAAAGGTAACTTCCGGCCATAAATGCCACTGCGATGATCAGTGCATATTTTAAATTTACCTGGCCGGTATGGTAATAATTATAGGCGGCAAATAAACCGATGGGAGGCAGCATAACCGCCAGACTCGTTCCGGTTGCCTCGTGCTGGCTCATACCCAGAATAAAAATCAGTGCCGGTATCAGTATAATACCTCCACCTATTCCAATGATTCCACTCAAGGCCCCTGTGAGGAGGCCAATCAGCAAAAGGATCAACAATGTGTAAATATTCATAGCACAGCGTCTTATTGATCATTCTAAGACTCCAACAATCTCCGGACACCTGGTTTGTACAGAACGACATCTGTCTTGGTCAGGGTCACCAAACATCCGTAACGCATTTCTTCCAAAAAAGTTCGAACCGACTCATAAAAGGCCGAAATCTTCGACTCTTCATCAATGAGCTCGATCACCACAGGGACCTTTTCGGTAACCTCCCAGAACTTATACGAGTGGATCACCGAACTGGCACCAAAACCCAGGATTCCCTTGGTCACCGTCACACCGGCCAGGTGTTGCTTTTTCGCTTCAAAAACCAGCCATTCATAAAGAGGCACATCTTTCATTTTATCCGTTGAGCTGATAAAAATTCGTAATTGAGTGGCGGAGGTGTTGTTTTTCATTTTAGATCAGTTTTGCGATAATTCTGCCAAAATAAACGGCAATCAATCCTAAAAACAGGCTCAGAGTGGCATACAAAGTGACCCTCAGCCATTCTTTGTCCAGCAAGAGCATATATGCATCATTTGAAAAAGAGGAAAAAGTGGTAAATCCCCCGCAGATGCCGACGGTAAGGAAAAGCCGCCATTGCGGCGAGAGGAGACTCCCTTTTTCTGACAATCCGAATACAATACCAATCAGCAGACAGCCGGCCATGTTGACCAGGAAGGTTGCCCAGGGGAAGAGGCTCAGGCTATTTTCCTGTACCAAACGTGAGACCAGGAAGCGGAGAACCGTACCGATGAATCCGCCGATGCCGACAATGACAATTGTTTTAAGCATAAATAGCGCTAAAGATTCTCATCCGATTTTCTAAGGTGATGTTTTCTGAAGATGATTCGCAGTATACTCGGATAGACAATCAACAATAAAGGCAGGGCGATAATAAAACCTCCGATTACAGCCACCGCGAGCGGCTGGTGAAGCTGCGCCCCGGTTCCGATTCCGAGGGCAATAGGCAGAAGGGCCACGATCGCCCCGAGTGCAGTCATTAACTTCGGCCTTAACCGGGTCGATATAGCATAAACCAATGAGTCATGCACATTGCCGGTGGCCAGGTTATGTGAAAATTGAAGGAAAGTAAATACAGCATTCTCCCCTATAATTCCTATAATCATGATCATACCGGTATAACTGCCTACGTTCAGAGCCGTATGTGTAAAATAAAGGGCCAGCAAACTTCCGGAAATCCCAATCACTGACAAGGCCAGAATAAGCAGAGCCACCAGGATATCCTTAAACAGAAATAGCATGACAATGAATACCAATAAAGCAGCCAGGATCAGGATCATCGAAAGTTCTCCAAACGAAGTTTGCTGTTCCTGGAAAGCCCCCCCGTAGCTGATATGATATCCCTGCGGGAGATTGACCTGCGAATCAATTTTTTGCTGAATCTCCCTGATCACGCTTCCCAGGTCGCGCTGGTCAAGACGTGCAATAACCGGTATCATCGACTGCAGGTTTTCCCTGCTGATCTGCGCGCTACCGGGCTCCACAGCAATGGATGCCATGCGCGACACCGGGATCAGCTTGCCATCCGGCAGGAATATGGATCCACTCCGGAGAATATCCAGGGACGTCTGGTCCGCATGCGGATAAAGCATCCGGATATCGGTCTGCTGTTCCTTTTCAAAAATACTGCCGATCACATTCCCTTCGAGTTGCGTTTGAACCTGGTATTGAAAGTCGCTCGGGGTGATCCCGAATTGCGCGAGCTTTCTGTTATCCGGGGCAATACTCACCGACGGTCCCGCTATTGTAATCCCGTCAAACACATCGGCGGTTCCCTCGGTACCTTCCACAATCGATGCCACCTCACGCGCTATACTTTCCAAAATCTGTTGATTATCACCATAAACCTTGATTTCGATCGGTTGCGTGGAGCTCATCAGATCGCCCAGCATATCGCCGATCACCTGGCCAAAGTCGACCTGCAGTGCGGGCTGGGTCGCTTCGATCCTCGCCCGGATGTCATCAATGACCTCCTCGGTCGACCGGTCCCTTTTGGTTTTTAACTGGATCAGATAATCTCCGGTATTGGGTTCCGTGATAAAAAAGCCCATTTCGGTACCCGTCCGGCGCGAGTAACTCTCGATTTCCGGAATGCCGGCAAATAATTTTTCAACCTCCCTCAATATCCGGTCGGTCTCCTGCAAGGAGGTTCCCGGCGGTGAAACATAATCCAGAATAATGGATCCTTCATCCATTTCGGGCAGGAATCCGGTTTCCAGCTGATCCTTGACCAAAACTATCGAAGCAATCAACAGCATCACAAAGCCGATACTGATCGCGGGCCTGCGAATAAAAAAAGCGATCCATCTTCCATCCTTCCGAAGTTTCGCCGGTTTCGATTTACTTAAATGGTTTCCTTTTCCCGAGAGAACGAGGTATATCACAGGAAGTGCAATCCAACTGACAAAAAACGAGCAGACCAGCGTGATGATCATCGTATTGGTCAGTATTTTAAAATAGGCCCCTGCTACCCCACTCAGTAAAACAAACGGAAAAAATATCACGATAGTGGAAATCGAGGATCCCAGCATGGCCGGGAATAGAAAACGCACCGCCTTGGATACGAGTTCACGCGACGGGGTCTCCGGATGCTCCTCGTGCGTCCGGTGTATCTGTTCCACCACCACAATGGCATCATCGATAATCAACCCGATCGACGCCACCATGGCCCCCAGCGTCATGATATTGAAATTGTAATGCAATACATACAAGATCAACAGTGTGAGCGCCAGGGTCACCGGTATGGTAATCAGAATAACCGCACTGGACTTCAGGGACCGGAGGAAAATGATCGCCACCAGTATGGCTAGCAGCAGTCCAAACCAGAGGCTGTCGGTCACACTTTTAATCGAGCCTTTTACAAAATCCGCCTGGATATAAAAGGGTTTCAGATGCACGCCTCGTGGCAAAATCGAAGTATTCAATTCAGCCACCCGCTTTTCCACCTCACTCGTCAGATTAATCAGGTTGGAATTCGGTTGTTTGACCACAACCACCAAAATCGCGCTTTTATCGTTGGCGTTGATCCGGATATACTGGGTTTGCTCAGCCACCCTGATCACCGCGATATCCTCGAGGCGAATCACCCGTTTACTGTCGTTTGTGATAATGAGATTTCCGAGGTCCTCGACATTCTCCACTGCGGCATTGGTAACAGTCAGGTAAAGCCTTTTAAAATCAGTAAGATAACCATTGCTCATCAGGAAATTAGATTGGACCATCGCCTCCGATATATGAACAGGCGTAATACCCAGGGCACTCATCCTTTCCCGGTCAAGTTCCACATGATACTCCTTAATCTTTCCTCCGATGGTTCCAATCTCAGAAACTCCATCAACCTGCGACAAGAAGGGCTTTACGATGTAGCTGGCTATCTGGCTGATTTCAATATCCGTTTTGCCGGGGCCCTCAATCACATACCCGATAACCGGAAGTATCGAAGGGTTCATTTTTTCAATGATG
>JBBQOG010000328.1:0-4298 GCA_038330665.1 Bacteroidales bacterium | reverse complement strand
TAATGGTTTTCACTTTAAGCTTGCAGTTTTCAGTGGGGGTAGTCCTGCTCTACAATCTTTTCCTGATCACTCCGGTGGCAAGAAAAAAGGAAAAACTTCCCTTTCGTTTCCTGATGATTATGCTCGTCGCCACATTGGCCGCTTTTACCGGCGTGCTGTTCTCCATATTTCATCTGGGTAATCCGGCCCATGCGTTTAAAGTAATGGCGAACCTCAGCGATTCCTGGCTCAGCAGGGAAATACTTTTCGTTATGATCTTTACCGGCCTGTTGGTGGTGGTAACCGGCCTTCAATTTAAATTTCCAGCAGCTCCCCGATCCTATAAATGGTTGCTTGACATCACATCGGTTGCCGGACTGGTACTGATTTATATCATGAGCCGGGTATACCAGCTTCCGTCGATGCCCGCATGGAATTCAGTTTTTACCACCATCAGCTTTTATTCGGCCATGCTGCTTTCCGGAAGCTGCCTGATCCTACTTTTCCAACTGACGAGTGGTTCCTGGGCCTGCCAGAAAGGACTCACGCTGCTGATCATCCTTATCCCCATTATACAGTTGGCCGTTTTACCGGTGCACATGACCTGGCTTGGTGCAGAAGGCGAAGCAGGCAAGCAGAGCCTTAATATACTTCTGGATCAGTACCTTACAGCATTTTACCTTCGGCTTGGATTCGAGATATTAACTCTTGCGTTTGGTTTCTGGGCATTTTTTTCCATCCGTTCCGATACCCTGAAAAGAAGAAATCTGTTCATTCCTGCCCTTCTATCCTTTTTGATGGCCATCGGAGCCCTGATTCTCGACCGTTTTCTATTCTATCAGCAAATCATTCCGCTTGGAAACCTATAATCCTGAGAAAACATTAACCCTAAACCTTTTCATAAATGAAAATACCAATGTTAGATCTGGTTGTAATCATTATATACCTGATTGGCATTCTGGCTGTGGGACTTTGGGTGGTCAGAAAGCAGAAAATGACCGCAAGTTCCTATTTTCTGGCCAACCGATCGCTTAACTGGGCCGTGATCGGTGCGGCACTTTTTGCCGCCAATATCTCCACCATTCACCTGGTCGGTCTGGCTTCGGCCGGATACCGGGATGGCATGGTCCAGGGAAATTTTGAGTGGATGGCCACCTTTCTGCTCATTATGCTGGGCCTGGTATTTGCTCCCTTCTATTTCCGTAACAAAATTTCCACATTGCCCGAATTTCTGGAGCGACGTTATAGCGGGGCTTCCCGGTCCTTTCTTGCGGTTCTGGCACTCTTCGGGGCCCTGTTTATGCATATCGGCATCAGCTTGTATGCGGGGGCAGTGGTTTTTGAAACCTTTTTCGGGATCGACAAATGGTACTCCATCCTGATCATCTCGGTTATTACTGCGATCTATACCATTATCGGAGGATTAAAATCCGTGGTGGTCACCGAAACCATTCAAACGGTCGTGCTCCTTTTCGGCGCCTCCATTATGGCAATTCTTGCCGTCACAGCCCTTCCGGGACACGGAATCCATAATTTTGCTGAACTCAAGGCCGTTCTGCGACCCGACCAGATGGTTCTGCTCCGTAGTGCCGAAAGCAATCCGAGTTTGCCCTGGTATGCCATCATTTTGGGATATCCGGTAATCGGGATATGGTACTGGTGTGCCGATCAAACGATTGTCCAGCGTGTACTGGGCGCAAGAACCGAATATGACGCCAAAACCGGGCCTATTTTTGCCGGTTTTATCAAGATATTACCCGTGTTTATTATGGTCATTCCGGGTATTCTGGCATACGCACTGTTTAAGGATATTATTGGCGAAAATGCCAACGAGGCATTGCCGGTACTCATCACCGAATTGCTGCCTGTGGGTTTGAAAGGACTGATGTCGGCCGCCCTGTTGGCTGCGCTGATGAGTACGGTTGCGGCGGCGTTAAACTCGTCTGCGACACTGGTATCGGTGGATATTGTCAAGCGTATGCGCCCTAAAACCACTGATCGCCAGCAGGTGAAAATCGGACGGTATACTGCAGTGGTTGTCATGTTACTCGCTATCGCCTGGTCGCCGATGATCGAAAAATTCCGCAGTATTTTTGATGCGATCAATACCATACTTTCCGTTCTGGCGCCCCCTATTGCCGTGGTATTCCTGTTCGGAGTTTTCTGGAAAAGAGGGACCAAGGAAGCGTCGCTGGTCACCATTATTACAGGCTTCTTTGTGGGAGTCACCGTTTTTCTGATCGATTTTCCGGCTTTTGGGAACACTAAAATCATTACGGAAACACTTGGAATCCCCTATATGATGCAAGGTTGGTGGCTCTTTGTTCTGCTGAGCATCCTATTCGTAATCATCAGTCTGCTGACGCCAAAACCGGATTACGAGAAGATCAAGAATTACACGATGGAAAACCCGCTGTCCTTCCTTACCCAAGGAAAAATTACGGGCATCTCGGATCCGAGAATCTTAGCGTTGATTCTGGTCATCATCATGGTAATCCTCTATTCGCTTTTTAGTTAGAATTTACGTGCTTGTTTTGAACATTTGTTCATTATAATGTTTACTTTTGCCCCCGGAATAAAACCGGTATAGTGGCAAGACCAAAGCGTAAGAGAACAATTGACCATCCTCCGATCATGGAAGGATTCAGGCCTTTTGGCATCCCAATTGCTGATCTTGAGCCGGTTATGCTTTTATTTGAAGAATATGAGTCAATCAGGCTTTCCGATTATGAAGGACTCACTCAGGAGCAATCTGCCGAAAGGATGAATATTTCAAGGCCCACCTATACCCGGGTTTATGAAAAAGCCCGGCGAACCATAGCCAGGGCATTCGTGGAAGGCAAGCCCATTTTTATTGAAGGCGGAAATTACCACATGGAACAAAGGGATCCGGCAGGAATGTGCATCTGTGTGGATTGCGATATCCGTTTACCGCATCTTGCAGGTATTCCATGCAGGGAGCAGTCCTGTCCGAAATGCGGAAAGAGTATGATGCGCGAAGGAAATTACCACCACTTATTATATCTAAAAAACAAATAAGGAAACGCGAATGAAAGTAGCTGTGCCCACGAGGGGAAATGAAGTTGATGGCCATTTTGGTCATTGTGAACAATACACCGTATTTACGATCGGATCCGAAAAAAAAGTAGAACAATCTGAAATTGTACCCTCACCGCAGGGCTGCGGGTGCAAGAGCAATATCGCAGGAATTCTCAGTGAAATGGGTGTTACCGTGATGTTAGCCGGAAATATGGGCGATGGTGCCCTGAATGTTTTGAACATGCATGGGATCGATGTGTACCGGGGTTGTTCAGGAAACGTGAATCAACTGGTTGAAGTCTTTTTACAGGGCAATGTGGATGATTCCGGTGAAGGTTGTCAGGTCCACGGAAGCCATGAGGGTGATCATCAATGCAGTCATTAATGGAATCTTCTCAGATGAATAATTTATACGATGAATCGGACCTCAGGATCATGCGGGCGACCGAAGAATCATGGAGCCGCGGAGTGAACCGTGTGCATGAAATAAAAAATTTTGCGCGCGAAACTAAAGCTAAACGGATCGGTTTGGCGCACTGCATCTCATTTCCCAAAGAGGCTGATGCGGTAAAGGAATTCCTTGGGGATGAATTCGAAGTCTTTACCGTTAACTGTAAATGCGGACGAGTTACCCAGAATGAAATCATGGGAAACAATTCCGCAAGTATCAGCTGTAATCCGGCCGGCCAGGCAGAATTTCTTAAAAATCATAAAACAGATCTGAATATTTCCATGGGCCTCTGTGTGGGCCATGACATGATATTCAACCAGAAATCAAGCGCTCCGGTGACCACATTGATTGTGAAGGACCAGGTTAGCAGACCTGTACTAAAGGTCACCGATGAAATGATCAATAAGCCGCGCCTTTAGCCGGGGTGTCCCCCGGTGCACAGGATGATCAGAGCCGGTATTCGAGGATAGCCGGAACATCTTCCAACGAAACATCCCCGGCTCCGCCAAGAATGTCTGCTCCGTGGCTCTTGAGCTGTCCGATGACCTGGTCGATGGCTTCCGCTCCGATCCCGTATTCTGATAATTTGGTATTGACTCCCAGGCAGCGAAAAAACTGCTCCGTTAACTTAATGGACTCAATGATCGCAGCTTCCTGATCAAAACTGGTAATTCCCCAGATACGTTCCGCATATTGCAATAATTTCTTGCTCCGCTTAGTCCGCAGATGCATCATCAAACCCGGCAGCACGATAGCCAGTGAAACCGCATGGTCAAATCCATACAACACGGTCAGTTCATGACCAATCGTATGGGTGCTCCAGTCGCTG
>JBBQOG010000327.1:0-4309 GCA_038330665.1 Bacteroidales bacterium | reverse complement strand
CCAATCAAACAGCATGACCTGCTGATAACGGAATATAATCAGCAGACCGGCCAAAGTACCTAAAAGGCTGCCATTGGAATGTTGCCAATGGCTGTCGACGGTCATATAATTGTTGTAGAGTATTAATCCACAAAGACCAAGCGCAAAAAGGCCTGCGAATCTGAGTATTTCTTTTGCTTTCGCTGACAATGGGGGTAAATTTGTTCAAATATAGGAAATGTTGCACCCCTTTCAAATCAGTGGATTTTTTGTAATTTTTGCCCTCGATAAACCCATTAAAAACCTCAAGATGACAACCCGGCGCGATCTGATGAAAACGATGGCCCTATCGGCTTTTGCCCTGCCGATGATCTCAACCACAGGTTGGGCAACGGAGCTGAGTGGCATGAATGAACTTCGAGCTAGCTTGGATATTCCGAAAATTCCTGCATCCGATGATCCGGACTTCTGGAACAAGGTCCGCGATCAGTTCATGCTCCGTAAGGATGAGGCTTTCTTCAACACCGGCACCATGGGAGCCATACCCCGCGTGGTGGTGGCGCGAATGACCGAACATCTTCATGTGGCGGCATCCAATCTGGCAGAATGGGATTATGCCGATGACGGTGACATGATGTCGGGCTACTTTCCATACGAAAGGATTCGTACCAAGGCAGCCAAATTGCTGGGTGCGGACATGGGTGAAATTGCCCTAACCGAAAACGTCACCATGGCCATGAGCTTTGTGGCGATGGGACTTCAATTAACCAAAGGTGATGAGGTGATTA
Source organism: Bacteroidales bacterium (assembly GCA_038330665.1). Taxonomy (GTDB): domain Bacteria; phylum Bacteroidota; class Bacteroidia; order Bacteroidales; family UBA12481; genus UBA12481. The sequence goes on along the minus strand of JBBQOG010000327.1, from coordinate 3,542 downwards.
CCAGCGACCAGGAGCATCCCGGAGGGAAGAGTGCCTGGCAAACCAGGGCCAAGCGCGACGGGATCATTTACCGCGAGATGGTGATTCCCAAGCCGGCCCATTCGCCAAAAGAGGTGTTGGAAATCGTCGTTAACTCATTTACCAAGAAAACTAAGGTATTGGTTCTGTCACAGGTTATATCCGGCAGCGGCGCAATCCTGCCGGTTAAGGAGATTTGTGCCGAAGCCCGGCGCAGGGGCATTTTTACCGTGATCGACGGTGCCCAGGCGGTCGGTATGATTCCGGTAAACATTCATGATATTGGCTGCGATACTTATGTGGGTTGTTTCCATAAGTGGATGATGGCTCCGAGCGGCAATGGGTTTATGTTTGTCCGCAAGGACAGGGCCATGGAAATCTCGACAACAATCGCCAGCTCTATGTGGGATAATCACGTCGATGAAGGATTCCGTTTTACGCAGCGGGGAACCGGTAGTTTAACCCTTCTTCATGGTCTGGAATCAGCCCTCGACTTTACTAACGAAATTGGTCAGGATAAGATCCTTGCACGAGTAAAATTCCTCGGAAAATATCTCCGTGATGAACTCGGTAAGATCCCAAAAGTTAAAATGTATTCCCCAAGCGATGAAAATATGTGCGGTGGAATCACGGTATATAATGTGGATGGCTGGACCGGTCCGAAATTGCAGGAACTCATGTGGAACCGGGATAAGCTCAGGCCACGCTCGTCGAGCGATATTCATGGGTTGCGGCATTCGACGCATATTTACAATAGTATTCCCGAGATCGACCGGTGTCTGAAAATTATCAGGGAAATTGCCGTTTAATCGACGAACCGAAATTAAGCAGGAAAACTTAAAGGAAGAGGCGGATTTTAGTCCGCCTCTTTGTTTAACCACTATCCTTTTTTTAATTTTTTCTGATTGCCTGGCCGGATGGAAGTGAGGACCGGTACGACAAAGAGTGCCAAAATTACTATGACACCTACGACTGTCAGTGTATTCATGTATGTTTTATTTATCGTTAATCAATAAGTTGTGCAAGTCAGTCACCGGGAGGGTGCTTACCTAAACTCATGAAAAGGGAATAAAACATTGGATACTGCCGGACATCGGAAGGGATCCATTACCAGTTCGGGAAAGCCTTGCTCAAAGGCTGCAAACGGGTGAAGAAATCTTTCGGGCAGATATAATTTCGATTTAAAGAGCGGCTCTTTGATTACCGGTACCGGTGGAGCGAAAGCATTTGTTGAAGGGAGGGTAAACAGGTCGCAAATCGTTTCCGTCTGATAAAGATGCGCAATAGGATCGCCTGAAGATGCCTGTTGCCTGATCTGGTCGGTAAATAAGGGGAGAACCGCCTGTTCGGCGAGATGCGCCGTAAACAGGCTGAGCCAACCAATTAACACGATAGAGCGGAGCCAGATCATGTTGCAAAAATACCATAAATGTGAATTGTAAAGCTAAATCTTTTTTGTCTCTTCACTTTCCCTGAGGCTTTTGATGAGTGACAACGCTGCCTGGGTAAGGTCTTGGTAAATATCTTCACATGAGATGTTTAGTGAACCTACGGAATTATACTCAAGATGACGGAAGTTCTCGAAGCCAATATCTGTTTTGGAATATAGGGATACTGCATTTCCGGATTTGAACTGATGGAGAATCGGACACCGGAAATCCTTATAAAGATTGGGTACCGAATCCATTTTGGTAAAGTGATGATATTTTTTTGGAAATAGTTTCTGGATGGCCAGATTAAATCGCTTCTCGCTCCTGGCGGTTGAATTCATGTGTTGTTTATCGATGCAGGCCCCCAGAAATTCAATCCCTACAGCAATCAGGATGAACTTGCTTATCGGGCTTTCCGGCGACAGCATCACGCGTGAATAGTCGGTGAGGATAATCTCCTGAATCTTGCTGATAAGTAGGGAAGATTGGGTTGAATTCATCAGTGGTGTTAATCATAAATGGAAATTCCTTCCGCCAGGAAAGTTTGTAAAGGGATCGGCAGGTGGGTGCGCGCCCAGTTGCGTGATGAAATATACTGTTCCTTCATGTTATTAAAATCGAAAAGCGGATACTCTCCGGGAATAGCCGGCATGTAAATGAGTGTTTTCGACGACAATTGAGGCGCTTCTTTCATGAGGGATTCCAACCCGGTAAAGAACGCGCGTTGGGCAAGATCTTCAATGGCAATACCCAGTTTATCGATCAGATCGAGCCGATTGATCCCCATATTTAACAATTCGGCACGCAAACCTTCATCCGTATCGAGCTTCCGGCTTACGATAATCATATTGTTGATATTCTGACGGCTGAATTTTTCAAATTCCAGCACGGCCCGATAGGGAATATAATCAGAACCTGCCCCACCATCGATAAACCTCCCCGAAGGCAGGGTGCTGTTTGACGATATCCGCACGGGTGGAAAGGCCAGGGGGAAGGCTGTGGAAGCCATCAGGACCTCCACCAGGTCAAGATCCGGATCGCTTTCGGCATTAATCTTGATATTGGACAACCGGTATGTGAGGTCGGCCCACGATTTTATGCTCAGACTTACCGTTGAGAGCGAGGTGGGAAATGGCAGATCCTTCAGTTTATAATACCCGAGTGTATCATGGAGCAGGGTAGTTAAAAGTTGTTTTAAGGGTTCCGTATCCACCGGGATCGGATCTTTGCTTGGCGAAAAAATATCCTGGTTCTTCAGGGAATACAGCAGGTTGCGGTATCGGCTCCAGGTGTATTTTTTATCAAGTATTGCGTTCAATATTACCGCATTAAGGGCACCAGAACTCACCCCGGATATAAAGGCAACCTTTTTCAGATCGCCCAGATAATATAATTGTTCAAGCAGGGCTGCTTCCTGAGGGATGCGTGCTGCGGCTCCGGTAATTACAATGGCAGTGCCCTCGGATCGGTCCATTTTCTGTTCTTTTTCCGGAGTTTCCCGCAGCAGGTAGTATAACCCGATGGTAACTCCGGTGAGAAAAATCAAAACACCCAGGATCCTGGCGAACGCTTTCATAGGCTGCCGTTATAGATATTTTTTTAAACTGCGGATGCTGCCTTTCCAGGAGCAGCCCAGGCAATAGAGCACCTCAAGGTTGAATCCATCAAGGCTCTCGTGTTTATTCACGGGAACGATTTCAAGTTCCCGCGTAATCTGCACTAGCATGCTTTCGCCTGAGTCATTTTTTATCTGGAATCTGATGATTCCGCATTGGGGACAAACCAGGTATCTTTCAGCCATTTAGTTATCGTTTAGTTCACTTTCCATTCAATTAGGCCGCCCGGGCCCGCATCGCTCAGTTTCCTATCGATCCGGGCTTCGAGTGGAGCGGTACAAGGTTTCGACATGAGAATTAAATTTGTGTGGGTCAAAGTTAAATATTTGCCCGATGGGTAAAAACAAACAACCCCGCTTTTGGCGGGGTTGTTCGAAAAATCTCTTAACACGACGTGCTTCCAGACACTAGTAACTCTTCCGGAAGTTATCCCGGCGTGGTGCACCACTATCACGTTTCTTGAAATTGTCCTGTTTTT
>JBBQOG010000326.1:0-4309 GCA_038330665.1 Bacteroidales bacterium | reverse complement strand
TGTCCGTTCGGATACCCAGATAAACCGCTTATTATCTTCGAGATAACGCATCATGGGCGTATTTTCGGTGTAGCTCGGCAGCCACTCTTCGTGAACAACCACACGGCACTTACCCGTTTCCGGGTTGGCGGCCGTCAGTTCCATGATGTCCTGTTTGCGGTTCGTCCGATGGAACAGGATTTCGCTTCCGTCAGCAGTCCACTCGATTCCATAAATATAGTGGCCGACTACCCTATTGTCAAAAGCCTTCCCATCCCGTACATCCATTTTGGTCATCTTCTTGCTGGCCAGGTCATAAACCATGATATCAACGATCGGGTTATTGGCCCCAACCTTCACATACGGTTCAATTTCAACCGAATCCTGTATAAGAAGCTGATTATATTGCAGATAGTAATCAAGAACTTTGCCTTCGTCAAACTTATAGAACGCCAGTTTCTTTCCGTCGGGCGACCACCACATGGCGGTTACCTGGCCGAGTTCCTCACCATAGGTCCAGCTGGCTGAGCCATACTTGAGCCGGTTCTGATCGTTACCATCGGTGGTCAGGGCTTTCATACCCGTGCCATCCGCATTACCCAGATACAGGTTCCGGTCTTTGAATTCGGCCTTCAGTTTTCCATCCGGAGAATTTGCAGTCGCATATTGCCGGCCCCGTTGCGGACGTGCACCGCCCTGGCGCATCATTCCCTGCCTGCCACCTGAACCCATGCGCCCGCCAGGTCCGCCAGGGTTTGCATCTGCTGGAAGCACAGCAGTTTCGGTAGCCTTAAGCTTCTTTATATTGTACGTATATTTCTTTCCCTTCCACTGGTAATCAAAAGTCTTGCCGTCTTCGGCCCAAGTAACCTGCAGCGAAGCCTGCGTCACAGTATTGCGCAATAAAGGGACCATCTTCTGATATTGGGCATAACCCGGCATCTCTTTCAGTCGATCCTGTGCCTGGGTAAATACCATTGATCCTGCTATCAGGAACAATCCTGCGGTCATTAGCAAACGGAATGCCGGCAAATGGGATAAGCTTTTCATGGGGTTTGATTTAATATTTTCAAATATCACAATAATTGCCCTTACAAAACAAGTTCAACAGCAGTGATTAGGGTCAATTTTCATAAACACCTGATTATCTATGCGTTCAAATATCCAAGGACCTTTAAATTTTCAAATCTGTTAACTTATCTTTGCGCCAATGCAAATAGTAATCCACACCGACGGAGCGGCGCGCGGGAACCCGGGCCCGGGAGGCTACGGCGCAGTTTTGCAGGCACCCGGTCAGCGAAAGGAACTGTCGGCAGGATACCGGATGACGACCAACAACCGGATGGAACTTCTGGCCGTGATCGTAGCGCTGGAAGCACTGAAAATACAGGGAAGCGAGGCGACTGTTTACACCGATTCCCGCTATGTGGCCGATGCCGTGGAAAAGGGATGGGTAAAAACCTGGGAGTCGAAAAACTTTAAAAACAAGAAGAACCCGGATCTCTGGATACGGTTTCTGGAAATATACCGTAAGCACCGGGTAAAGTTCATCTGGATAAAGGGACATGCCAATCATCCTGAGAATGAACGGTGCGACGAGCTGGCCGTGGAGGCCTCATTTGGAAAAGAACTCCTGATTGATAGCGTTTATGAAGCCGTACAGGCTTCGGATGAGGGAAATCTTTTTTAACTTTCGCCCCTCAACAAATCGAATCTGAAAACCATTAAAAGACAAGCTATGAATTTCAACCGGCTAAATATCATCACGGGATGGATTGTTTTTGCAATCGCCTCAGTGGTTTATCTCCTTACCATTGAGCCCACTGCCTCTTTCTGGGATTGTGGTGAGTTTATTGCAACGGCAAAAAATATGGAAATCGGCCATCCTCCGGGAGCCTCTTTCTGGATGCTGATCAGTAAATTTTTCTCCCTTTTTGCCGGCGGAAACGTCCTGCTAATCGCGAAAAGCATCAACATCATGTCGGCCCTGGCATCAGGGTTCACGATCCTGTTCCTGTTCTGGTCGATCACCCACCTGGCCCGCAAAATCGTAGGCAAGGACAAGGAACCGAAAACCGGTGAATTATTTGCCATTATGGGTGCCGGTATCGTAGGGGCATTGGCCTATTGTTTTTCCGATTCATTCTGGTTCAGCGCCGTCGAAGCGGAAGTATATGCCATGTCGTCGCTCTTTACAGCCGCCGTTTTCTGGGCGATACTGAAATGGGAAAGTGTGGCCGATGAGCCGCAAAGCGACCGATGGCTGATATTGATTGCCTACCTGATGGGGATTTCCATCGGCGTGCATATTCTGAACCTGCTGGCTATTCCCGCTATTGTCCTCGTATATTATTTCAAGAAATTCCCGGTTACCAAAAAAGGAATTGTCTATGCACTTTTAGGCTCATTCGTGCTTCTGGGCGTCCTGCTTTATGTGGTTATTCAGTTCACCCTCAAGGTTGCATCCTGGTTTGAACTGTTCTTCATCAATGTGGTGGGCCTTCCTTTCAATTTCGGTGTATTCATTTTCATGATCACCCTGGCAGGCGGCCTGATTTATGGGATCTGGTGGAGCCGCAAGCATAATAAGGTTTTCCTCAACACCGCCTTCCTCATGCTTACCTTTATCATGATCGGGTATTCATCAATCCTGGTCCTTCCGATCCGTTCGGCCGCCAATCCGCCATTGGATGAAAATAATCCGGATAATACCCTCAGCCTCCTTTCTTATGTTAACCGTGAAGTTTACGGCCAGCGACCCTTGCTCTACGGAGAATATTTCAACGCTCCGGTAACTGATTATAAGGATAGCAAGATTTTTTACTATAAAAAGGACGGAAAATATGCGATTGCCGACACCCGTACGGATTATGTGTACGACAGCCGTTTTACAACGGTTTTCCCCCGGATGTACAATTCTCAGGAGCCCAAATATGAACAGGCTTATAAAGTTTGGGGCAAGATAAAGGGCCGCGCCGTTAGCGTCGTAAACCCGTCGGATGGCAAAACCGAAATTCGCATGCTGCCGACCTTTGTCGAAAATATGCGTTTCTTCTTCCGCTACCAACTGGGCCACATGTACTTCCGCTATTTTATGTGGAATTTTTCGGGTCGACAGAGCGATGAACAAGGCTATGGTGATATCAAAAGCGGCAACTGGATAACCGGTATCAACTTCATTGATGCCATCCGTCTCGGGCCACAGGATCACCTTCCTAAAGCCGTGACTGAAAACAAAGGGCATAACCGGTATTTTGCCCTTCCGCTGATATTGGGCCTACTGGGTGCCTGGTTCTACTACCAGAAACATCGGAAGGATTTCTGGATTGTCACCCTACTCTTTATCATGACGGGTGCCATGATCATCGTATATCTAAACGAAGTTCCGGTTACCCCGAGGGAGCGGGACTATGTGTATGTGGGATCGTTCTATGCCTTTGCCATATTTATCGGAATCGGGGTCCTCTATCTCTGGGACCTGCTCCGGAAAAAGGTCGACGGAAAGATGGCCGCCATTGCAGTTACTGCCGCAAGCTTCCTGGCGGTTCCCGTGCTTATGGCTTCCCAGAACTGGGATGATCACGACCGTTCAGGCCGGAATACCGCCCACGACTTCGCCTACAATTACCTGATCGGGCTCGATAAGGATGCCCTCATTTTTACTAACGGTGATAACGACACCTTCCCGCTCTGGTATATCCAGGAAGTGGAAGGGGTAAGAACCGATGTCAGGGTTTGTTGCATGCCTTTCCTCCCTCAGGACTGGTATATCGATCAGCTTAAACGAACCTATTATGCGTCTAAATCTTTGCCAATTTCGATGACATTCGAACAATACCGGCAGGGCAAACGGGGTTATGTCCCCATCGTGGACAAACTCAATGCACCTACCGATCTCAAACAACTGATTGAATTTGCTACAAACGATGATCCCCGTGCCATGTTGTCCTCAACAACAGGACGGCAGTTTAATTACATCCCTTCTTCCAAATTCCTGCTGCCGGTTGATAAAAACAAAGTGATTGAGAATGGTACCGTATCGGCCAGCCGGGCATCTGAAATTGACTCTGCCGTTGTCTGGACAATGGGGCAGGATCAGATTTACAAGGATGAGCTGGTGATGCTCGATATTCTGGCTCACAATAACTGGGAACGCCCGATGTATTTTACCACCCCGAGGCAGACCGGATCCGTAAAACTCGACAACTACCTTGAACTGCAAGGATTGAGTTACAGGCTGATACCGATAAAAGGCGCCATGTCAACCGGCCTGGATGGAATGGTCAATACCGACGTGATGTTCGATAACATTGTGAATAAATTCCGGTAT
>JBBQOG010000325.1:0-4312 GCA_038330665.1 Bacteroidales bacterium | reverse complement strand
GATGCGCCCAAGCCATGGAAGAGTGATTTCAAAATCGCGCATGGCATGATCGTTGGTTGCGGTCGCCCCTTCCCCCTGCACTTCGCTCATGGTTTCCGAAACCGATTCTCCGAAACGCACTCGCAGTTTTACCGGCGTTTTACCGCCGGTAATTCCGGTGATAATCTGGATGGCTCCCTGTAGTTCGGTACCAAAATCCAGAATAATGGAGGATTTCTGCTTTTCCGTATTAACCAGGTAACAGAGGTTCGAACCGGAAAGGTCGGCCTGACCGTTTCCTGGAACTAAAAGATATTCAGGATGCTTGATATAGTCCCCGGTAGTATCCGATAGCCAGATGATACGTGTAGGAGTAATCCGCTGCCTCACAATAGGTTCGTTCTGCGCGCTGAGGGGACCCAGCGCGGCAAAAAACACTAAAAAATACGTAACGAAACGGTAGGGACGGAACAAGCGGGCATCCATGAATTTATCTTTTTGAAAGAATCTTTATTTCATAATCTTGAATATCAGCAATATAATCTTCTGCAACCGGCACTCCCGCCTGGTGACAATACCAATCCCAAACGGCACCAAACGGTTTTGTTTTTAACTCCTCCGTGAAGGCCAGTCGCTCGAAATAGTGCCCGTTCTCCTCCAGCTGCACCAATTTTGCATGGGGTTCGAGGAAGGCATACAGAAAGGCCTTTTTTGCGGCGCGGGAACCCACCACATAAGCGCCGATCCGATTGATGGAAGCATCGAAGAAATCAAGTCCAACATGAACCCTGCTAAGAAAACCATTGCGCACAATCTCGGAAGCAATGAGCTGGATATCCTCGTTCCAGGTTACCGCATGGTCGGAGTCCCAACGAACCGGACGGGTCATATGTAACAGAAGCTCATCCACATAGAGTAAACAGGATGAAATTTTATCCCCGACCTGCTCGGTTGGATGAAAATGTCCGTTATCCAGGCAAAGAACCTTGTTGTTCTCCATGGCATAACCCATGTAAAACTCATGGGAGCCTACGGTCATCGATTCCGCACCAATACCAAACAGCTTACTCTCCAATGCATCCAGCAGGTGTTCCCTGGGATATTCAATTTCGAGCGCCTCATCCAGCGATTTTTTCAGAATCTGCCGGTGGGCATTTCGGTCGATGCAGGTATCCTTGGATCCATCCGGAATCCATATATTCATCACACAGGGTGTTCCCAGTTGCTTGCCCATTTCAGCGGCAATTTTGCGGCATCTTTTCAGGTGCTCAACCCAGAATCCCCTGATAGTCTCATCTTTCGACGACAAGGTAAATCCGGATGCTGCTTTGGGATGCGAAAAGAAGGAAGGATTGAAATCCATGCCAATGCCGCGCTCCTTACACCAGTCGATCCAGGATTGAAAATGTTCCGGTTCAATCTGGTTGCGGTCCACAAACGTTTTGCCGAAATCACCATAAAGGGCATGCAGGTTCAACCGGTATTTCCCGGGCAGCAGCGACCATACCTTATCCAGATCCCGCCGCATTTCTTCGATCGTGGTAGCCTTGCCCGGGTAGTTCCCGGTGGCCTGTATGCCACCTCCGGAAAGTGTGGCGTCCGGAACCTCGAATCCCCCCACATCATCAGCCTGCCAGCAGTGCAGAGACACCACTACATCAGTCATCTTAGAAATGGCACTCTCAGTGTCCACCCCAATCGAGGCATATTGCTCATGGGCTATATCATAAGCCCTTTTCAATAAATCCAGCTTATCCATGAATAGGTTTTTTATTTTGTGTAATTACCGATACCAACAATAAAAACAGACAGAACGATCACCGCAATACCAATGACAAAAGTGGTGATGGTCCTTTTCGAAACGCCCTTCCACTCTTTCCGGTAGATGCCCCACATATTGGCCGTCAGGATAATGGTCGACATGTGCAGGATCCAGGAACTGGCTCCGTTACCCAATTTGCTTTCACCCATGCCATAAAAGAAGAATTGCAAAAACCAGATGGTTCCTGCCATTGCTGAAAATAGATAATTATTAAACAGCGGTTTGGTTTTGTCGAGAAAGTTACCGTAAGATTTGTTTTTAATATTCAGAATGGTGGTCCAGATCAGGTTGGTGGTAAGTCCGCCCCAAAGCAAAACCACAAAAGTTACGTTATTCTGAAACAGGGGGTTGAATCCGGCATCAACCGCAGCTTGTGCCATCGGCTTTCCGGCTTCGATGCCAAAATTAAAGAAGGAGCTTAACACCCCGGAAATGATTGCAATGATCAGACCTTTCCCAATACTGAATTCCCGGTCGGCCGGCCGATTCGATTTCCCGGCAATTTCCTTTTCCTTCATCACACCCGATTTTCCGGTAATGGCAATGCCCACCAGGCAAATGGCCACCCCGATCAGAACGAGCTGACCTCCGGTGTGTCCGAGCATATCGGTAAAGGAAATTTTTCCGGCAGTGGGATTGAAATCATAATAAATGGAAGGAACCAATGCGCCAAATGCCGAACATAACCCCAGCATAACCGAGTTTCCAAGCGACATCCCCAGATATCTGACACCAAGACCGTAGGTTAATCCTCCGATGCCCCATAAAAGTCCCATCATGATGGTTATGGAAAGAATACGGCCCGAGGTGGCTGAGATGATCTCTGCAAAGCCGGGAATCGTTATCCATGCAGCCAATGGAGGTACAATAAGCCAGGAAAACAATCCCCCTATGATCCAGTAGCTTTCCCAGGCCCAACCTTTAACCTTGTCGTAAGGCATATAAAAACTGCCGGAAGCAAATCCCCCGATCGAATGAAAAATAACCCCGAGCAATGCATTCATTTTGTAAAAAAGATAAGTTAATGTTTGACTGTCCGAATTTGCACTGATTTTAGAGCCACAGCACAGTTCAAACATATACTATTAAATGAACTCTATCAAGATTTAACCTTCCGAAAGTTTTCAGTTTTTATTCGTATTATTGGCGACAAACAACAATTACCATGAAGAATATTTTACTTATCACGCTGGCATTCTTGTCAGTACAAACCACCTTCTGCCAGGATCACCGTTTAAAAGGCAACGGGCAGATTTTTTGGGAAGAACATTTTAACTGGGAAAATCCGACTGATCCGAAGGGTTGGACCGCCCCGGCCGGTTGGGTCATCGAAGACCACTCAGCTGATGATAACGGAATGGTGTGGACCTGGACAAAGGACAGTATGCAGGGCCCTTTTGCTCACCGCGACGGGGGGTATATTCTGAATTCCGCTACCCGTGGAAATGGTTTTCTGGCCATTGACCTGGATCACATGAATGCCGGGAAACCCTACAATGAAATGCTATACGTAAACAGCTCAGTGGTACTTCCAATCATGGATTTCTCCACGCATCCCTCTGTTATTCTAAGTCTGCAGCAGATGTTCAAATACTTCAACAACCCGAAAATGATTGTTGAAGTTTCCAATGATAATGGTGGCCACTGGGCAGAATTTGACTTGAAAATGGGGACCCCGAGCGGCGCCAATGCGAAGAATTTGCCGAACAACCAGGTAGCGGATTTTTCTGCCAATATTTCGGATGTGGCCGCCGGCCAATCCCAGGTAACCATAAAAATTACCTGGTCGGGTTCGATGCTTTACTTCTGGATGTTTGATGACTTAACTTTTACCGAAGGTTGGGATAATGACCTGAAAATGAATTACTATCAGGCACAACTAATTGATAACAATCCGGATGACGCCGCAGGATTCCTGTATATGATGCCCAAAACGCAGATCCTGCCGATTGGTTCCTTTGAAGGAAGTGTAGTTAATTATGGAGAAATGGACCAAAGAAATGTTCACCTGCAGGCTGAAATATTCAAAAACGGCATCTCGCAGTTCAACGAGAGTTCCAATTCGATATCCTACCTCTATTCTAGCGATCCTGCCGACACGCTGATGATCAGCAGTTCCTATACCCCGACTGACTTCGGGCATTATGAATTGAAATTAAGCATGGTGGCCGACAAGCAGGATCAAGCCCCGCTGAACAACCAGAAATCGTTCTTTTTTCATGTAACCGACAGTATATATGGCCGGACACCGGATGTGAGCGAAGCGGATGAGAGTCCCTGGAGGAGTTTTTACCAGTATCCCCACGAAGGTGACCTGATGGCCACCGAATTTGACCCGATCGCAGATTGCCAGGCATCCTCAATTTCTGCCTATGTGTCAAAGGCCAATGTCGGGGCCGATTTCAGATTTGTACTGATGGAGATTAATCCCGTGCAAAACGGACAGCCTGAAGTGGTGGAATTGCTCGTTTCCGATCTGTATACAGTGGATTCGGCATTACTGAAGCACGG
>JBBQOG010000324.1:0-4317 GCA_038330665.1 Bacteroidales bacterium | reverse complement strand
CCTCCACCGGAAAGCCATAGCGAATAAGATAATCCCTGTTCAGTGCATCGCTCTGATCAAAACCTACCGGTGGCAACTGGGCATCATCTCCGAGTAAGATCAGCTTGCAACCTGACCCACTGAAAACAAATGAAATGAGATCATCAAGCAGCCGGCCGCTTCCGAAGACGGATAGCTCCAGGGACTGGTTGGAAATCATCGAGGCCTCATCCACGATAAAAAGGGTATTTCGGAAAAGGTTCCGGTCGAGCTCGAATTCCCCGAAACCATCTATGGCCGATTTCTGACGATATATTTTTTTATGTATGGTATATGCATCGGCGCCTGAATACCTGGAGAGCACCTTGGCTGCCCTTCCGGTCGGAGCGAGCAGTACCGTGCGGTAGCGGTAATGGACGAGGCTTTTAACCAATGAAGCCACAATGGAGGTCTTGCCGGTTCCCGCATAACCTTTGATCACAAAAATTCCATCTTCGCGGCTGACCAGATAATTGGTAAGAGCCCAGATGACAATTTCCTGCCCGTCAGTCGGCACATGACCCAGGTTCTTCTTTATCTGCTCACTTACTTCCTCAATGAACATAAGGGAGAAAAATGCTGTAGAACGGTCTCATTGTTCCGAAATTAGTTTTAAATTTGCATCCAAACTTAAACAAATCCGAGTAAATGAAAACGGTAAAAATTATTGTTCAGATTGCTCTTGGTGCAATTGCCATACTTCTCTCCTATTTGATATACAGTGGCATTATGAAACCAATTGATTTCCAGAATGAACAAAAGGCACGTTATGTTAAGGTAATCGACCGGTTAAAGGACATCAGGACCGCTGAGGTAGCTTATAAATCTGTTTACCAGAGATTCACAGGAAGTTTTGACACGCTTATTAATTTTGTCAACAATGATTCTTTTCCTGTAGAATATAAGGTTGGTTCACTGGATGACTCCATTGCCGTTGCAAAAGGTTTGGTTTTCAGGGAAACCCGTTATGTGCCGGTCCGGGATTCCATTTTCCCAAAGAATTTTTACGTGGATTCATTAAGGTATATTCCTTTTACCAATGGCATTCAGTTTAAACTGGCTGCCGATTCTATCATTACGGGATCAAAGGTTAAGGTAGAGGTTTTTGAAGCTTCCGCATTGAACTTTGATATTCTCATCGGGATGGACCGCCAGCTGATCGTCAACCTGAATGACCTGGCAAACGAATTTAAGGGACTGCGAGTTGGCAATATTAAGGAAGCCAACAATAATGCAGGGAACTGGGAATAATATATTAAGTAAGATATTAAGTAGCTTCACCAGTTAACCGGGTGGAGCTATTTTTTTTTAACCCCCAAGAATCTCTATTTTTAAAGAATGAGAAATATCGCAGTGATCGACGAAACTTTTGATCGCTCCCGTGCACAAACGTATCACTTGTCCATTCAGTGCAGCGAACGGAGTTTTTCATTCGCTATTCTCGATACGGCGCAATCCATTTATTTGGGGTTCAAGAATATCTGGTTTGACAAACCGGTTGGACAAACGGATCTCGCAGATCACATCCGGATTCTGATGACCGCCGACAAACATCTTTCCTTACCTTACAAATCTGTTTCATTCCTTTACGAATCGCCGGTTTCGGTTCTGATTCCTGCTGGCTTATTCCATCCGGAGTTTCCGGAGCGCTATTTTAGCTATTCCGCCCCGGTTCCACCGACCGATACGATTTTGTTCCGGAAGATTTCCCTGATCGATTCCTATATTGTGTATTCTGTGCCTGCTGATCTGCATAACCAGATCCTGCATATCCTTCCGAAGGTGGAATTTTTTCACCAATCGTGTCCGCAAATTGAGGAATCCATGAGAAAGCAGCGCGAATCCACGGGTGATTCCCGGGTCACCGCGCATATAAACGGATCATTTGCAGACCTGATGATCTTTCAATCCGAAAAACTGATCCTGTATAACAGTTTTCGCATCCGGAGCAGCGAGGACCTGGTTTTTTTCATCCTATACCTGTATGAAAATTTCAATCTTTCGCAGGAAAATACTCCATTGATTCTTTCCGGTCTCCTGGAAATGTATCCGGGGACCACCGACACGCTGGCACGGTATCTGTCGAAAATTGAATACTGCAAATTTCCACAGGGCTATACTTATTGTGCTTCCTTCAGTGAATTGGTACCACATGAACATACACCTTTATTGAATCTGGCCACATGCGAATAATAAACGGACAATTGAGCGGTCGCCGCCCTTTGATTCCCAAGAACCTTCTGGCGCGTCCTACCACCGATATGGCCAGGGAAGGATTGATCAATATTCTTCGGAACCGGTTGGATTTTGAAGATTGCAGGGTACTCGATTTGTTTTCCGGCACCGGCATCATCAGCTTCGAATTCGCCTCGCTTGGTTGCAGGGACATCACCAGCGTGGAACGCGATCGCTTCCACTGTGCTGCTATCAGGAAGAATTTTGAACTATTGGATATTGATTCGATCCGGCTTATTGAAACAGATGCTTTCAACTTTCTAAAGAAAGAGGTGCATCCCTTCGACTTTATTTTTGCTGATCCGCCCTATGATCATCATCTGCTGGCCAGTCTACCTTCACTCATTATCGGAAAAAACCGCCTCCGTCCGGAGGGACTTTTCGTATTGGAACACGGTCCCGACCGTTCGTTTGTCAATGTCCCGGGTTTCAGTGAGGAACGCAAATACGGCAAGGTGCATTTCTCCTTCTTTGAGGATTAACAACTTTTAACTATTCACCACCCTATTAACCGGGTTCAACGATTATTTTTGTTAGATCTGATCTTAACAACTATGAATCGTTTTACCACTATTTTATTTTCATTTTCACTTCTGTCGTGTGCAGTCACCGCTCAGGAAAGTCCCAAGGACAAAGGATTAAGTACCATCACAGCCAGCTCTTTACAAGGGCCGATGGAATTTCTGGCATCCGACTGGATGATGGGAAGGGAAACCGGAACCAAGGGTGAATTCATGGCCTCTGATTATATCGCCAGCGTCTATCAAACCCTTGGATTAAAACCAGGGGGGGCCCAGAGCCGCTACAATCCGAGCTATTTTCAGAATATCAGCTTTATTCAGACCCGGCCCGGCAACCGCCAGGAATGTTCGATTGTAATTAAAGAGGGTTCCAGCCGCTATCAAATGAACCTGCTGTATAAGGGCGATTACTCAATTACGCCTGGAAGTCAGTCCGTTGAGGCTGAAGCGCAGGTGATTTTTGTCGGTTATGGTATAGTCGATAAGGAATTGAAGCACGATGATTATAAGGGTCTCAATGTGAAAGGAAAAATATTAATCCGGCTCGGAGGTTATCCCGGCTGGATGGATTCTTCTTCAAACAACTTCAACCGGTTTCATCCATCGGATCCGATTCTATCAAGACAAATGGACATGAACAAGGATGAGGTTGCCCTGGCCAGGGGAGCTCTTGCCATCATTGAGGTTCGCCGCGGGACAACCGGATTTGTACAGGTTCCTTCAAATCTGCCTTTCCGTTATTCGGGCACAAACTACGAAGGTGATGTACCCTTTAACACGGAAGTCCGTTACCGTATGTCACTTCAGGGAAAACCAACCACAGGCCTTACGCGTATTTCACTGTCCGAAAGAGCTCTCAACCAGCTACTTGAGGGATCGGGGCTGGACATCAATACATACGAAAAACAGGCGGCAAATAATAACGTTAAACCGGTCAGACTTCTCTCCGACCGGTATCTGAATTTCGTCAGCACCGTGGAATCAAATATTGTCAGGGGGCGTAATGTAATCGGTGTGCTGGAGGGGGAGGATTTGAAGAGTTGCATTGTGGTGGGCGCGCATTATGATCACATGGGGGAAGTGAACGGATTTATTTATAACGGTTCCGATGATAATGCCTCCGGTGCATCCGGCGTCATCGGGATTGCAAAAGCGATGATTGCCTCCGGTCAGAAGCCAAAGGTGACCGTAGTGTTCTGTGCATGGACCGCCGAAGAAAAGGGATTGCTGGGTTCACAATATTTCGTGAGTCATCCCCTGATCAAGGATATTCATTGCTATATGAATTACGACATGATCAGCCGGACTGCTCCCGATGATCCTACCGGAACAAAATGCGACTATACCTACTCATCCGGTCTTCCGATCCTGAAGGACCTGTCGGAGAAACACATCAAAGATTATTCGCTGAATCTGGACATGGCCTATAAAACAGGTGAACGGCCTGAAGGTGGATCTGATTTCTCCTCCTTTTCTAAAACAGGTATCCCTATTTTCTTGATTCATGGCAAGTTTACCCCGGATTATCATCAGTATACCGAAC
>JBBQOG010000323.1:0-4348 GCA_038330665.1 Bacteroidales bacterium | reverse complement strand
GGACCCGTTCCTGGGGTTTCGCCGGCAGATACCCATGAAAAACAAAACGCTGACCATTTAACCCGGATGCCATGACAGAAAGGATGATTGAACTCGGACCAATCAAGGGCCTGACCCGAACTCCGGACGCATGTGCCGCACGGATCAGATCCGCACCCGGATCGGCTATTCCCGGACAACCGGATTCCGAAAGCAATCCGGCATCCGCGCCCTGGAGAACCGGAAGTAACAGGCCATCAAGATCCTGCGCACGGGTATGTTCATTCAGCAAGCCAAATTCAATCTCTTCCAGAAGCGCTTTCATTCCCGATTTTACAAGGAAACGCCGGGCATTTTTCTCATTCTCCACCACGAAATACCGCAAAACCTTTACCTGTTCCATCACGGAGGCCGGAAGCGACCCGTTTGGATCACCGTCATCCAGCGTATTCGGAATCAACCATAATGTACCTTTCATCATGTAAAAATAAGAAAAAGGCCCACGTTTGTTATCTTTGATCTTTTGATTCCTTAATGAAATCACCCTTGAAAATTACACTGCTTGGAACTGGAACTTCACTGGGTGTTCCGATCATCGGATGCGATTGCCCTGTTTGCAAATCAACCGACCCCAGGGACAACCGGCTACGCTCTTCAGCCTTAATAGAATGGGAGGATATGGTGTTTCTGATCGATGCCGGCCCTGATTTCCGTCAGCAGATGCTCCGTGCATCGGTTACGAAAATCGACGCAATCCTGCTGACCCACGAACACAAGGATCATGTATCCGGTCTCGATGATATTCGCGCATTTAATTTCCTTCACCGGAAGGCCATTGATATCTATGCCGAAAAAAGGGTTCAGGATTCCATCCGTAAAGATTTTGCCTATGTTTTTTCGGTGATCCAGTATCCGGGAATCCCACAAATGAACCTTCATCCGATCTCCCCAGGACCGATCCGGATCCAGAATTCAGAAATCATGGCCATCCGGGCCTTTCATTACAAGTTACCCATTCTTGGCTTCCGCTTCGGGGATTTCACCTATCTGTCCGACACCAATTACATTCCCCCAGAAGAAATGCAAAAAATCCAGGGCACTAAGATCCTGGTCCTTAATGCGCTGCGATGGGAACCACATCTTTCGCACCACAGCATACCGGAAGCTCTGAAAATAATTGAGGTCATCAAACCCGAAAAAGCATACCTGACCCATTTGTCGCATCAATGCGGCAGGTACACAGACCTGAACGGAAAGCTCCCTGAAGGAGTGGAACCGGGCTACGATGGCCTGGTGATCAATCTTTAGAAAATATCGACCAGCTCCACTTGAAACACCAGTGGCGTATATCCAGGAATTTTACCGGAGCCATTCGGACCGTATGCGAGATCTGAAGGGATAATCAGAGTGGCTTTTCCACCCTCCTTCATGTATCCAATTCCTTCATCCCAGCCGGCAATTACCCGACCGAAACCCAATTGAAAATCTATTGACCCCGAGTCAAAGACGGTCCCATCGGTAAAGGTTCCCGTATATTTGACCCTCACCTTGGAGCCATAAGGCGGCGTTGCACCGGTACCAGCCTTTGTTTCAATATAATACAGTCCACTAGCCAACGGCTCAGTCGTTAAGTTATGGGCATTTTTGTATTCTTCGATAGCCAGTTGTTCTTTTTCATATGGATCTCCTGATTCGCAACCGGCGAAGAACAATATCAGGGCAAAAAATGATAATACTTTGTATTTCATGTCATTAAAGCTATTTAACCTCTATTAATTCAATTTCAAAGACCAGGGTGGAATAAGGCAGGATGAGGTTGGAGTATCCTTCTTTTCCGTAAGCCAGATTCGACGGGATAATTAACCGTGCTTCGCCCCCTTCGAGCATAAATTGCAGGCCTTCATCCCATCCTTTAATCACCTGACCCTTACCCAGCACAAATGACAACGGCTTCCCCCGGGTCAGTGACGTGTCAAAAATCTTTCCGTCAATCGTGGTACCGGTATAATGCACCATGAGCGTCTTCCCAATTTCGGCAGGCTTCCCCGTTCCCTTCTTCTTTTCGATATAATACAGGCCTGACGCAGTGGGTTTAACTGTGGTATTGGTCAGTTCAATATAATTTTTCAGGAGGTTCATCTCCTGTTCGAAATCAGTATGATAGGTGGCTTCCTTTTCTGTTTCGAGGTCTTCCGAACTGAGTATGTTTTTTAAACGGACATAGATATAAACCGGATCACCCTGTTTGAATTCAACCGGCAGGTCCCGCTTTCTGCTCTTTTCAAAAAAACCGGCCGCATCCAGTTTGAAACAAACGCTGTCGCCAACCTGCATCAGGGCAAGTGCGGTATAAAAATCACCCTTGAACATGGGGTTACCCAGCTGCATCCGATAGAAATTGGATGCGTCGAAAACCTTTTGGTCCTTGTTCAGAATTTTCAGCGATAAAACCAGAATATCACCCGGCTTAGGAATCTTTCCTTCAGGTTTCATTTCGAAAAACCGGTAGGACAATCCCGATGGATGCTTTTTAAATTCCGAGTCCTTGTTCCCGCAGGAAAGACAAACACTCAATATAACAGGCAGTATGCCTATACCAGAGAATCTCATAACGATAGAATTTGGGGTAAAAATAGAAAAATGGTCAATGAATCTTCCCACTGCGAACAGAATCAATTCGGATAGTATACACCAGGATCGCTCCAGGCGGGATCCTGTCTCCGTCGCCGGTCCGGCCAAATGCCTCATGCGGAGGAATCACAATCCGGGCGCTATCCCCCGGGTGCAAAAGCTGTATCACCTGATGCAATCCGGATTCGGCCTCGCTTTTCTCCACCACAAATTGTTTCGGCCCCATGGATTGGGAAGAATAGCATTCGGTGTCATCCAGAAAAGTCAGACGATAGGTCAGTGATATCCAGTCGCCGGGTTTGATCAGTTGATCCTTTTTGGTTTGGTCGGTCGCCAATATCTGATAAAACACCCCGGTGCCCGATTCCGTTAATTGCCAGGCCTTTATCGTAGCCCGGTCGCGTATCTTTTTTGCATTTTCCCTGATGATCAATTGGTTGGCCTGGTAAATAGATTCCTGATCCGGAAATGCATGAGTTGCCGGCATTTCCTGCTGACGGTATTTTGGCTTGCAAGCCGGGGCCGACAAGATAATAGCCAGCAGAATTACAGTCGTGGTACTTTTAAATTTATGCATTAATTCGGGTAGGTCCGCGGGCTATTTCGGGTCGGCATGCAGCAGGTCGTTGTATTCCCCGAGCACCGATTCAAACTTCTGAATCGCTTCTTCCATGGTCCCCATAAATCGTCCACCGGCTGCATTTAGGTGCCCCCCGCCAAGAAAATGCTTCCGGGCAAATTCATTGGCCGGAAATTTTCCATGGGATCTCAGCGAGAGCTTGACATGGTCATTTTGCTCGGTGAACAAAACCGAAAAAATGATTTCCGAGATCGCTAGCGGGTAATTAACAAAACCCTCGGTATCACCCTTTTTATGGTGATATTTGTTCATTTCACCAAGGGTTAAGGCAATATAGGCTGTTCGGTATTCCGGCAACACTTTCATCACTTTGTCCAGACTATATCCTAACAAACGCATCCTATTGGCTGAATGCTTGTTATATATTTCATTATAAATCCGGTCCTTATCGGCGCCGAACCGCATGAGCGATGCCACCGTTTCAAATACCTCGGGATAGGAACAACTGACTCTCAGACCCACCGTATCGGTCATGATTCCAGCCAGCAGGCAGGTAGCGGCCTCAGGCCCAAAAGCATCCAGCAGACCCAGTTTTTGAATGACCAGAAAAACCAGTTCCGCAGTGGAACCTTTTGTGGAATCGATCAGTCGAATATCGGTAAACACATCGCCGCAAGGATGGTGATCAATCAGCAGTGAGGGTTTTTTTGATTCCCGGAACAGCGGTTCGAGTGATCCCATCCGCTCCGGCGTGTTAAAATCAGCACAGATGATCAAATCACAATTGGCAAACAGTTTCGGAATATCAATGGATTTCTTCTTGTCGTGCACAGCAATGTCATGATGACCGGGAATCCATTTCAAAAAAAGCGGAGAATCATCCGGAATGGCCACATGAACCGTATGCCCAAGCTTTGTCAGAATCCACTGAAGTCCAAGAGAAGATCCTACCGCATCCCCGTCTGGATTTTTGTGGGTAAGAATCAACACCTTACGTGGAAAAAGAAAAATTTCCTTTAACTCGCTCCATCCCGATTTGCTGTTGAAACTCACCTGGCCGTTAAAAATTTCTTTTTGCATCTTTCAAAGATAATAATCGATGGCATCAGGAGATCAGGAAATTACTATTTTTATACAAAACCTATTTCAACTATGACT
>JBBQOG010000322.1:0-4352 GCA_038330665.1 Bacteroidales bacterium | reverse complement strand
ATCCTTAAGGGCATAGTCCGATTCGGCAATATAGAAGTTGGCGAAATCATGAGGCCCCGCGTGGATGTTTTTGCTTTGGATATTTTAGATCCATTCAATATCGTATTTACACGTGTCGTGGAGTTCGGATATTCCAGGATTCCGGTTTACCATAATAATCTGGACGATATCAGGGGGATAATATATATAAAGGACCTGGTGTCGCATGTGCAGGAGCCGGAAACCTTCAGATGGCAATCCTTGATGCGTCCGGCCTTTTTTGTCCCGGAAAATAAAAGGATCAACGAACTTCTACAGGAATTCCGTCAAAACAAAATGCACATGGCCATAGTGGTCGATGAATATGGTGGTACCTCCGGACTCATCACGCTCGAGGATATCCTGGAAGAGATTGTAGGAGAAATCAGGGATGAATCCGATGAGGAAGATTCGCTGATTCAGAAAATCGGCGAGAAAGCCTACCTGTGCAATGGAAAAGCTTCGCTGAATGACCTGGTAAAAGTGCTGGAACTTGATGAAGACTATTTCGACCTGGTTAAGGGAGGATCGGAAACCCTCGCGGGCCTGATCCTGGAGCTGAAGGGGGAAATTCCTGAAACCGGTACCGTGATCCGGCTGAATTATCTTACGTTTGTGATCA
This sequence comes from Bacteroidales bacterium, assembly GCA_038330665.1. Taxonomy (GTDB): domain Bacteria; phylum Bacteroidota; class Bacteroidia; order Bacteroidales; family UBA12481; genus UBA12481. Next base: position 3,712 of record JBBQOG010000322.1, on the reverse strand, counting down.
GGAACCGAGATGAACGCCGAATCAAGGAAGTTGAAATCAAAATCGATCAGTGAATCATGAAGCCGTTTTCTAGCGGAAGCCTGTTGGTGGCTCTTCTCCTGATATCCTTAATCGGGTGTAGTCCTGATTACTCTCCCAAGCCACGGGCCTATTATCGGATCGCTTTACCGGAAAAGCAATATCAACCGCTTCCTGATGAATATCCCTACGGCTTTGAATATCCTGTTTATGGACAGATCAATTCTTATCGGGGTAAGTGGAAAAACACCGATACTGCGGATTATTGGATAAATATCGAGATCCCGCAATTCAGAAGCAGAGTCCACCTGACCTATAAAACGGTCAGAAATAACCTCAGGGACCTTATTGAAGACGCTCATACCTATGCCTATAAACACAGTGTGATGGCTGATGCGATTATTCAGTCAGAATACACCGACAGTCTGACGAAGGTATACAGCGTGTTATTTGATATTAAAGGGAATACAGCCTCTTCCGTTCAGTTTTATGCTACCGACAGTGTTCGCCATTTTCTCAGAGGTGCATTGTATTTCGACTGCGAGCCTAACAAGGATTCGCTGGCTCCGGTGAGGGATTTCCTTCGCGCGGACATTGTGAAATTGATTGAGACGCTTACCTGGAAAAAATACCCACCCAAATGATTCTGTCAAAACTCACAGACCTGAAAGGGAAAAGAAAAGCATTAGCCTGGTTGGTTGATCCGGATAAAACCAGCAAGGATTACCTCAAGGCGCAATTAGGCTTTGCCAACGAATCCGGAGTAGATTTCGTGTTTGTTGGTGGCAGTCTGATTTTTAATCATATTGATGACCTGATCGAGCAGGTCAAGGAGCTGACCCCAATACCGGTGGTGCTTTTTCCGGGGTCACCGCTTCAGCTGAGCACCAAAGCAGACGCTTTACTTCTATTATCTCTGATATCCGGTAGAAATCCGGAGTATCTGATTGGTAATCATGTGATATCTGCTCCTTTTCTTAGGAAATCAGGTATTGAGATCATTCCAACAGGTTACATGCTGATTGATGGTGGGCAGCAGACCTCTGTTTCCTACATGAGCAGTACACAACCCATCCCTGCCGACAAACCTGATATTGCCCTGGCAACGGCAATGGCCGGGGAAATGCTCGGATTACAGGTGATTTATATGGACGCCGGTAGCGGAGCCAAAAATCCGGTTCCCCTGGCCATGATCAGTTCCGTGGCAGCCGAAACCCGCATACCGGTAATCGTCGGAGGTGGAATCCGGACTACCGAAGGGGTGAGGAGAGTTTATGAAAGTGGTGCAGATCTGGTGGTGGTTGGAAATGCAACGGAAAGTAACAGGAACCTTCTCAGGGAAATGATTGCCGAACGCGACCGTTTCAATAAATAAACGGCGAAAGCTCCAACCCCAACTGAAGTCCAGGTAAATCCTTTCCGGAGGAATAGTCAAACAAACTGGTTAAACGGTAAGAAGCGACTATACTGACCTGATCGAAGCCAATCCTGATAAATGCGGAATAGCAGACCCGGTTCATACCTATCGGTTGAGAAATGGTGGTTCTTTCGGATAAAACATTGGTACTCCCTGATACATTAACCAGATCGGTGGTTCTGAGATTCCTGATGACCGATACATTGACGGTCATACCTACGTCAACATAATTACCAAGATAATCCCCTCTCTGACCGAATCGGGTACGGATGCCAGCGCCACCGGAGAATCCCGATTCGAATATTGTTTGCGAATGATGAGTTAGGGAATCGGAGAGAAACACGCCCGGATGCTGGCCAAAGTTAAAAAAGTGATTGTCGAGACCGGCCTCTGTTAGCACGGAGAACAGCTTTGTGAGTTTTCGTTTATAACGAACACCCAACATAGCTTCACCGGTGAACGGCTGGTTGGTATGAATAGATTGCACACCGGGTTGCGGCATAATCAGTGCAGCTGAAAGAAAGGCATGGGTGAAGTTTTTCCTGTTCGGGCCGTTTTCCGGTTTTTTGACCAGGTCATCCGGGTGCTTTTCAAAAATCAATTGCTGTCCGGCCAGAGGGAATCCGCAGTTCAGGATCAGCAGGAATATGAAAATTCCGTGTACTATTCGTTTTCCTGCCATGTAAATGACTCTCCGTTTAAGCTGCAACGCAATATATCTCCTTTCGAAAAACCGGTTTTGCTGATGATCACCGGATTGCCTCCGTCAAGAAGGTATACTCCGTAACGTAATAAAACGCCCGAATGGTTGCTGATGTGATAATATAAGTATGGATGAGGCAGAATCGATTTCTTATTCAGCTCATCCCGGGGGATCCGTATGGTAAAGTTGGATGGATCGACTGACAGGTTCAGGTTTAATTTTTTATATTCAGCAAGGGGCCGAAGAATTTTAGAGGCCTGAGGAATTCCGTAACCATGTACATAGTCATAATAGGGGTACAAATGTCCGGATTTTTCAACCAGGTGCATGATTTCCTGAGCGTTTAAGCCTGGGTTCATTTGCCAGGTGCAAGCCGCAAATCCGGTGATCAGGGGTGCCGAAAAGGAAGTGCCCTCCACGATCCGGGTCCCCCCGGCAGGGGTCAGGGTCAGAACCGTCCCTGAGGCACATACATTTGGTTTGAGTCGATTGTCGGCGGTAGGCCCTACGGAGCTGAACCCGGCTACCAGACCGGTCACGGGATCGATTGCGCCCACACTGATAATCGAATCTGCATCTGCAGGAGTGGCAAGGGTTTGCCACCTGCTTCGACCTTCGTTACCGATAGAGTTTATAATGAGAATACCTTTTTTTGCAGCACGGGCCGCGGCCTTTGCCGATACGCTATGCTTTCCGTCCAGATCCTGCGTGAAATAACGCTGGTGAGTGTATCCCAGCGAAGACTGAATGATATTTGCGCCCTGGTCGATGGCCCAGTCAACGGCTCGGGCCCAGTTCAACTCCTCACTTAGGGGCTCTCCTTTTTGTTCGGTGAGGGCCAGCAGGAATTCGGCATCCGGCGCTAGTCCCAGAAGTTTCCCGTCGAGGATACCCGCGACGCAGGCGAGTACGGAAGTCCCATGCCCAACTCCGGTGTATACATCCGGATTGTTTTTAACAAAATTCCAGGTGGCGACAACCTGGTTTCTTTTAAACAAATGATTAAGAGCAGGATGCGTGTTGGCTCCCGGGAAGCCACCGTCGAGAATCGCGATCCGGATGCCCTTTCCGGTAATTCCATTGTTTTTAAATTCTTCACCCTGCATATAGTCAATCTGGGAGCTCCTGAAAAACTCCTCCCTTGAATTCGTTCCTTCCTGAAATGCCAGGGTGAGGAGAATGCATGGTATCAGGATGAATTTTCTTCGCATGGATCAGACTAGCCGTTGGGTTATTTCATCAGGTCAATGAGAACTTTGCCCGTAGCACCAGCCGGTGACGAGATGTTAAGGACGTGTGAGAGGGTGGGGGCAATGTCGAGCAGGGTAACCGGAGTATGAATGGTTTGATTCGGTGTTTTCCATCCATACCAGATCAATGGAATGTGGGTATCGTAAGCATAGGGAGAGCCCGAATCACTGTCGGTGTTCTCCTCTTCGATCCATCCTGGCTGCAATATCAGCATAATGTCACCGGTTCGGTCGGGATTATATGAATTCTGAATCAGGTCGCCCCATGGGCTGGTTATATCCCCGGTTAGAAACCGGTCGGAAGGAATGGCCCGGGCGACTCCT
>JBBQOG010000321.1:0-4357 GCA_038330665.1 Bacteroidales bacterium | reverse complement strand
CACTCATTATTTTGCCTCTCAAACGGTGAACTGCACCGAGAGTGCAACCAGGTTTAAGGTAACGGTAACGCTAAACTGATTGAAACATTTATCAATGGCTATTTAAACCTACTAATCACCTACCATCATGAACAACATATTCCCAAAATGCACTTTAACGATAATCCTGGTGGCCTGCTGTTTTTTCAATCAGGCAGGAGCTCAAACAGTTGCAAACCTGGTGGCCACCGGTTCTAATGTCAAATGGTAAACGGCGTGGAAAGCACTGCAAGGCTGGAAGTGGTGGCAAACATCACCATCCAGGCTGCACCTAACTCGTCCTGCCGGCTGGCGCTATTAAAGGTATTCAGGTTCTTCGCACCGGCAATAGGTTAGAAATGCAGGAGAAAGTGAAGAAAATAAAAGACAATCCAATTGATAAAACCCTAAACTGCATGGAGACGGGTGGCGCAAATAAAGATCCAATCTGGTTGTTCGGGTTTTTATATTAGATTGATCAGCGGGATTTCTACTCCGCAAACACCTCCAACAGGTCGATCTTCAGATCGCCTTTGAAAATATTTACCGGGATTTTATCGTCGCCGGCGTACATGCCCTTAAACTGAAATTTACTGTTCTCGTCGAGAACAAAAACGCTCACATTTTCGTCGTTGGGGTTCACAATCCAATACTCTCGAACGCCATGCTCCTGATAAATATCGAATTTATCCTTGATGTCGCGTTTTGAGTTTTGGGCCGATACGATCTCGATAATAAAATCAGGGGCCCCCAGGCAGCCGCGGTCGTCGAGTTTCGACAGATCGCAAACAACATACAGGTCGGGTTGAACAACCGTGTAGATCTGTTTATCGCTTTTGCCTGATTTACCCTTGGGCAGCCGAACATCCGAGGGTGCATGGTAAGCCCGGCAGTTTTTATTTACCAGATAATTCCTCACTAATCCCGACAAATTAAAGGATATTCCCTGGTGTTTTCTCGAAGGTGCCGGTGTCATCAATTGAATAAAACCGTCAATCAATTCGCGCCTGACATCATCCATCAAGGTGAGGTAATCGGCATAGGTATACCGTTTATTCAGATCGAGCTCGAGTCTGTCCATAACGATCAACTTTATACTACAAATTTAGGAAATTGCCGATAGAAACAACCTATCGCTCAAGGGTTCGTGCGCTCACATATTGGCTCAGCTACGCATCGCTAATTGAGTAATTGCTTTTCGGTTTTGCCAAAGAGGATAGATTCGGAGCAGGGCATTGCCAGACCGGTATTTTCATTTCGTCCCTGGAGGATATATCTTGGATTGTTTAAAGTCCATCTCTTTTACTTTCCGATCATATTCATAAAGGGTTTCCTTGAGCCGGCTGCCGTCGGTATCATAAGAGATCCAGGTGCCATGAAGTTTTCCTAATGAATAGGTGCCCTCATAGTATTTAAAACCATTTTCGCGCCAGACCACCGCTTTGCCGTTACGCATATCGTTCTTGAAAAAACCCTGGCTTTGCATTTTGCCATTTTCAAACCAACTGGTCCAGGCGCCATCCTTTTTTCCATCTGCAAAACCACCTTCCATCTCCTTTTTCCCATTCTGATAATAGCTGATCTCCTTTACTTTGTCTTTCTTATCACCGGATATCCGGAAAAATGCGACTTTATGTTTGCTGTCATCCGGCCATTTGGTGACCACTTCCTCCACCAGCTTTTCCTTACATCCGGAAAGAATCAAAACAAAAGCAAGCAGGACCGTCAGGGTAGACTTCATATCAAATTTTATTGTTGCGCGGTAAAAATATAAAAAGATTAGGGTTTCCAGGCTTGATCAGAAAGGATGCCAAATCATTTTGATAGATGCAATTATTCATGGATTCTAATCTTAAAAAACGTTAAATAGGGATTATGCAATTCCTCTTTTCCTAACTTGACCCGATTTTTGACCTAAAACGACTTTCCTATGAAAAAAATGCGACTCCTCTGGATTATGGCCGGGATGCTTCTGGCATGGTCGACCGGTGCAATGGCACAGTTTGTTCCTCAATATCAATGGACCCTCCTTGATAAAAAGCTGATGGATCAGGTTATTGGTGAAGCCTCTGGTGAAACGGCCCTGGCCCATGATATCGAAATGGGTGGCTATACGCGTAACCGCTTATCAAAAGAGTACCAGACGGTTCTGTGGGAATCGCAATATGTAATGGACCAGCTTAAGGAATTTGGGATTTCGGAATCCAAACTGGAACGATTTGGTGAAATGGCCCCTACCTGGGATGGGATCAGCGGAGAGCTTTGGGAGGTATCTCCGGGAACGAAAAAACTGGCTGATTACAAAGATCAGGTAGCCATGCTGGTTTCCGGGAGTCAGAATGCGGATGTGGAAGCGGAGCTGATCTGGATCGGTGAGGGTCGCCGGGGAGATTTCGACACCCTTGCGGTTGACGGCAAAATTGTGGTGACATACGCCTCACCCGGTCAGGTACAGTCGCTCATCAATAAAAACGGTGCAGTCGGCATTCTTTCATTCAACTCACCGCGACCGCTTTCCGATCCGATCCAGATGCCCTATACCAGTCTGGGTGGTCGTGGTGGTAGCGAAGTTCAAGGCTTCGCTTTCATGATGCCTCCGAGGGAGGGATACTTACTCCGGGACCGGTTGACCCGTGGTGAAAAAATCAGGGTACACGCAAAGGTAGAATCTGCGATGGAGAAAGTTGATTTACAGGTTCCTACGTGCGTGATTCCGGGTACCGATCCGAAGGCCGGTGAAATTATTTTCTCTGCCCACCTATTTGAAGGGGTGGTTAAACAGGGTGCAAACGATGATCTTTCGGGAGGCGCCTGCTTACTTGAAATGGCACGCATGCTCAATACAATGTATAATGACGGACGCTTGCCCCGGCCGGCAAGAAGTGTCCGGTTTATCTGGGTACCGGAATTTTCAGGTACGGGTCCGTGGGTGAATGCTCATAAGGACATAATGGCCAATACGTTATGCAACATAAACCTGGATATGGTTGGCATCAAGTTAAGTCAAAGCCAGTCGTTCTTCAACCTGGAGCGCACGACTTATGGCAACCCTCATTACATCAATGATGTGATGGAGAATTATTTCCGATATGTCGGTGAAACCAACCGCACCAGCCTGGTTTTGTCGGGTCGTGAAGGGTACCTCAACCGGATCGTGGCCCCGTCGGGTTCCGATGAGCCATTTTATTATGCCATTGAGGCACATTACGGTGCATCGGACCATGAGGTATTCAACGATTGGGGTGTAGGGGTTCCTGCGATCATGATGATTACCTGGCCTGATTTGTATTATCACACTTCGCAGGACTTATCCGATAAGCTTGATGCCACCCAGCTGAAGCGTTGCTGCGTAATCGGGGCTGCTTCGGCTTACACCATCGCTTCGGCTGATGCCGGAATGGCCATCAAGATTGCCGGTGAGGTTTATTCTAACTCCATCCGGCGCATGGGAATGCAGCAGGGAAGATCAATGGATGAACTTTCCAAACTGAGCGCTGAAAACCTTGCATCCGGATACAAACACATCCGCGGGTATATTGAAGGGGCGTTGCTAAATGAGATCGGAACCGTTCAGTCCACTCTGGAGCTGGCGCCAAAAGATGCCAACCTGATGGAAACCGTAAACTTACAATCCGTTCAGCTGAAGAATCTTGCGGATGGACAGCTTTTAATCCTGGATCAGACCATGAAACAGCTTGCCGCAAAATACGGAGTACCCGCTATCATGCTGAAACCGGATGAACTCGAGAAAAAGGCCGCAACGGTGATCCCAGTGGAGACAGCCAAGGTTAAAGAATCCGGCTACAATGGTTACCGCCAGTTCATGCCTAAACTGTCGCGCGAGCAGATGATGACCACTTACCGTGATATTGCCAACACTGGCGAACTGGAACGCCTGTGCAACGGAAAACATAACGCCTTACAAATCAAGCAGATGCTGGACACTCAATACACCAAGGAATCCTCACTTCAAGCGATCCTGGATTATATTGATGTACTGAAGACGGCAGGGCTGGTTTCGGTGAAGTAAATATGCTCACTTCGTTCGCTAACTATGCTCGGCTACGCCTCGCTAATTATGCTCCCTGCGGTCGCTAACTATGCTCGCTAATGCTCGCTAATTATGTTCGCTTCGCTCACTAATCGAGCTCGCTTTGCTCGCATAGGATTGCGTTGGTGTTCTAATTCGGGAGGCGTTTGCCGACCCAATTAGCGACCGCAGGGAGCATAATTAGCGAACAAAGTGAGCATAGTTAGCGACCGCAGGGAGCATAATTAGCGAACGAAGTGAGCATAGTTAGCGCCCGCAGGGAGCATAATTAGCGAACGAAGTGAGCAT
>JBBQOG010000320.1:0-4374 GCA_038330665.1 Bacteroidales bacterium | reverse complement strand
GACCTGCTCTCCCAGGCCGAACACGGGGCCGATAGCCAGGTGATGCTCCTGACCACCAGCTGGGAACTGGCGGAGTCGGTAAGGAATGAAACGGAAATCCAATTATCAAAGCTTCCTCGTCGGGATATCGCTGTTAAAGCTTTGGAATCCAGTAGGATCATCGTACTTCACGACGAATCAATCATGATGGAAATGGTGAACCGGTACGCACCGGAGCATCTGATTATTGCCACAAAAAGGCCGAACGAACTGGCGGAAAAGGTCCGAAATGCCGGCTCAGTTTTTCTGGGGAACTATTCACCGGAAAGTGCGGGCGATTATGCTTCCGGTACCAATCACACCTTGCCAACTGCTGGCTTTGCAAGAGCATACAGCGGATTATCACTGGATTCATTTATGAAGTCAATTACCTTTCAGGAACTCTCACCCGAGGGACTGGAGTCGATCACGCCTGCGATCGGGCTGATGGCCAGGGCGGAGGGCCTTGAAGGGCATGCCAGGGCTGCGGAGATCAGACTGAAAGAGGGGAAGCCGGAGCATCATTTCATCGATTACCTCAATCCGCTGAACCTATTGTACCCCTTGAATATTCTGGATCCGGAGAGTGACATTAATCCCGAGAATCTCTTAAACCGTCTGCTTTCTGATCAATCCGAGGATTCTCTGGTAAAACCCGATCTTAAAGGCATGATGCGGCCCAACATCGTATCCCTCATTCCGTACTCGTCAGCAAGAGATGAGTTCGGCGGACGTAAGGGGATATTTATGGATGCCAATGAAAATCCTTATGATAACGGGTTAAACCGATATCCGGATCCCAGGCAGACCGAACTTCGTGAACAGGTTTCGCGACTGAAGGATATCCCCGTTGACCAGCTCTTTCTGGGTAACGGCAGTGACGAGGCTATTGATCTGTTGATCCGGGTTTTCTGCGAACCCCGCATGAGCAGGATTATCACCCTGAGCCCTACCTACGGCATGTACAGTGTTTGTGCTGCCATACAGGATGTTGCGGTTGACAAGGTGTTGCTCAATGACGACTTTTCGGTTAATATGACCAGCCTTTTTCATGCCATACGGTTTGATACCAAAATGATTTTCCTTTGTTCCCCGAACAACCCGACCGGCAACCAGGTTCCGATCAATGTGATTCGCTGCCTGGCAAACCTGTTCAGCGGAATTATCGTGGTGGACGAAGCATATATCGATTTTGCCGATGGCCCTTCCGCGTCAGGACTGATTTCAGAAACCCCGAATGTCGTGGTCTTACAGACCTTTTCAAAAGCCTGGGGGATGGCCGGCATTCGTTTGGGAATGGCTATTGGTGATCCGGAAATTATCCGCGTGATGAACAAAATCAAGTACCCTTATAATATCAATGTGTTAACCGCTGCAAAAGCTTTGGAAACAGTAATGGAGGTGAAGGGAGTTAAGGAAGGAAAAGGAGCTAAAGGAGTGAAGCGGGTCGCCGGTCCTGATGTCAGGTTGATTCTGACGGAGAGGATCCGGCTGGCGGAATTATTAAAGGAGACACCGGGGGTCGAGAAAGTATTTCCGTCGGATGCTAATTTTCTGCTGGTGAAGTTTACAGATCCCCAAAAAACGTATAAACAGCTGATTAGTAAAAATATCATTGTCAGGGACCGGTCGAACCAGCCCCTATGCGAAGGCTGTCTGCGTATTACCATAGGAACCCCGCAGGAAAACGATCAGTTGATGGACTCCCTGCGGAATATAAAATAAACAACAAACAGGTAATGAAACGAGTTCTATTCATCGATCGCGATGGAACACTAATTCAGGAACCGCTCAGTGAGCAGGTGGATAATTTTGAGGAATTCCGTTATCTGCCGGGGGTATTCACGCATCTCGGCAGGATTGCCCGCCTGTTGCCTTTTGAACTGGTCCTGGTTTCGAATCAGGACGGACTGGGCACGCCGGCTTATCCCGAAGATACTTTCTGGCCGGTTCAGACCCGGATGATGGAAACCTTTGAACAAGAGGGAATTCACTTTTCAGAAGTGTTGATTGATAAGAGTTTTGAGCAGGAGAATCTTCCGACCCGTAAGCCGGGAATCGGAATGCTCAAAAACTATCTCAATGGCGAATATGACCTGGAGAAATCTTATGTGATCGGGGATCGGACCACGGATATCCGTTTGGCGGCCAACCTCGGAAGCAAAGGAATATATATCGGACCGTTAGAAAAGTGGAACAGCCGGGCCTTGCCGGAAGATGAGGAACCTTGTGTACTGAAAACAACACATTGGAAAGAGATTGCCGATTTTCTGATCAACCGTGAGCGTGCTGCTGAAATAAAGAGGGCGACCCGGGAGACTGATATTCTGGTGAAAGTTAATTTATACGGATCGGGGCATTCTGCCATTTCCACCGGGATCGGATTTTTTGATCACATGCTTGATCAGCTTGCCCGGCATAGTGGTTGCGATCTGGAGATTCGGGTAAAGGGCGACCTTCAGGTAGATGAGCATCATACGGTGGAGGATACTGCCATTGTTTTGGGGCAGGCATTCCGCCAGGCCTGGGGCGATCTGAAGGGTATGAACCGCTATGGTTTTGTTTTGCCCATGGATGATTCGGAGGCCTCTGTCTCGATCGATCTGGGTGGGCGGCCTTATTTAAAATGGGATGCCACATTTATCAGAGAAAGAGTAGGAGAATTGCCCACCGAGCTGTTCCCTCATTTCTTCCGGTCGTTTTCTGACGGAGCGCGTTGTACCTTGCATATTGCGGCTTCAGGGGAAAACGAGCACCATAAGATCGAAGCCATATTCAAAGCCCTGGCACGCTGCTTGAAGCAAGCTCTGGCCGGGGATGCCGAAGGCGGAATACCCAGTACAAAGGGAGCTATCGATTAACCATTCGGACTGTAATTCTCAAATATGGTGAGGCGTCGGCCGAGCATAATGGAACAGTATGAAAATTTCAGTAATAAAATATAACGCCGGGAATATCGGATCGGTGGCCAATGCTCTGGAAAGACTCGGCCTTACCTGCCTGGTGACAGATGATCCGGCCGAGATCAGAGGTGCCGACAAAGTCATTTTTCCGGGCGTCGGGGAAGCGAGCTCAACGATGAGGTATTTGCAGGATAAGGGATTGGATTTATTAATTCCGGATCTTAAGCAACCGGTCCTGGGAATTTGCCTTGGGATGCAGCTGATGTGCAGCGGGTCGGAGGAAGGAAATACCGCTGCCATGAATATATTCCCGGAAAGGGTAATTCGGTTCCGTGGAGAAGTCAAGGTCCCGCACATGGGCTGGAATACGATCGATTTTAAAGAGAATGCCCTTTTTAAAAGTTTGGAACAGATGAGTTTTGGATACTTCGTGCATTCTTATCATGCGGAATGCGGGGAGGCTACAGTTGCAACCTGTAATTACGGGACCCTCTTCAGCGCCGCCCTGCAGCGGGATAATTTTTATGCCGTTCAGTTTCATCCGGAAAAGAGCGGGTGGGTAGGGCAGCAAATTCTGAAAAATTTTATTGAACTATGATCGAGATCATTCCGGCAATTGACCTGATGGACGGTAAGTGCGTCCGCCTGCGCGGGGGGAAATTTGAAACGCGGAAAGTGTATTCGGATGATCCCGTCGGGATCGCCCGGAAATTTCGTGATCAGGGAGTAAAATATCTTCATATCGTCGATCTTGACGGTGCACGATCCGGCGTTCCTGTGCATATCAATATTTTAAAAGAGATCGCAGGGATCAGTGGGATTAAGGTTGACTTTGGCGGGGGAATCCGGTCGAGGGAGGCATTTCAGTCGGCGCTGGAAGCGGGTGCCGACCGAGTCAGCATCGGCAGTCTGGCCATCACCCGTCCGCAGGAGCTAGAGGCGTGGATGACGGATTTTGGTGCTCACCGGATCATTCTCGGAGTCGACGTAAAGAACGAAAATGTGGCCTACCATGGCTGGCAAAGTGATTCAGCCATTGGCTGGCAGGAGTTTATTTCCTATTGGCTGAGTAAAGGCATCGACCGGATATTCTGCACGGATGTGGATCACGATGGGGAACTGAACGGGCCGGCAATTGAGCTGTATAAACGGATGATGAAGCAGTTTCCGGGGATCAACCTCATCGCCAGCGGTGGAGTATCGGGTCAGAAAGATATTGACGACCTGCACCGGGCAGGACTGAACGGGGTAATCGTCGGAAAAGCCATATACGAAGGCCGGCTCAGCGATTCTTTCCCCTCCCTTTTTCGGAGTGAAACCACTCTCGCAAAGCGCATCATCCCTTGTCTGGATATACGCGACGGCCGGACGGTGAAAGGGGTAAACTTCATCGATATCCGGGATGCGGGTGATCCGGTGGAGCTCGCGGTGAGGTATGCTGAAGAGGGTGCTG
>JBBQOG010000319.1:0-4378 GCA_038330665.1 Bacteroidales bacterium | reverse complement strand
GTTGGATACTCAGGGTTCCCGATACTATTTCCTGCATCAGAGGGATGTAATCTTTCAGCTTAGGTTTTTCGAGACAGATGGTGGTATCGATGTTTCCGATTTCCCAGCCTTTATCACGAATCAGTGTAACGGTCCTGCGTAACAGGACCTTACTGTCGATGTCTTTGTATTCAGGGTCCGTATCCGGGAAATGGTAACCGATATCACGCATGGCCAATGCTCCAAGCAGGGCATCACAGATTGCATGAATGAGGGCATCGCCGTCAGAATGCCCGAGTGTACCTTTGGAAAAGGGAATTTCTATACCACCCAGAATCAGCTTTCGGTTTTCAACCAACTTATGAACGTCGTATCCGAAACCGATCCTGAACATTATTTTCTTCCTTCAGCCTTAAGGCCTGCAAAGTCGAACAGCAGGCTGAACCTTAATGTATTGGCCAACGGACTCACTTTTCCGTTAACCGGCACCAGGTAGGCAAAATCCAAGCCGAATACGTTCAGGCGGAGGCCGATGCCAACCGTGAAGAATTTACGTGCACCTTTGGTATTGTCTTCATAAAAGAAACCGCCACGGATTGCGAATTGCTTGGCATACCAGTATTCCAGCCCGGCAGCAATGGAAATCTCCCGGAGCTCTTCGCCAAATCCACCCGGAGCATCATAAAAGGAGTGAAACATCCCCACTGCGGTGGACACGTTCGGATCATACCCTCTCTCGATCACCGGATTGTTGGCAATATCAACCGAATCCCGGTAATAAAGAGGCGGGGAAGGAACCAGAAGCTTATTCAGGTCGACAGCGGCTGTTAAACTATTATAATCATCAAAATCAATGGTATAGGCCGTACCGATCCGGAGGTTTATCGGGATAAAATCTTTTTCAGAATTCTGGGTATAAGATATTTTGGATCCGATATTGGAAATATTGGCTCCGAAGGAGAAAGTGGCATCGTAATCATTCAGTCGAAGGTCCTTATTACGATAATAGACAGATACGTCGGAGGCAAAGGCGGTTCCCGGATGTGATTCCACTCCGCTGACATAAGCCCCGCCGGTGAGGTTGGAATAAATAAAACGGAAGCTGATGCTACCGGAGAAACGATCGGAAAAAGAACGGGCATAAGCCGCATCCACAGAAAATTCATTTGGATTGAACTGATTCAGCGTTCCGCCCACCTCATTGGTGAAAATGATATCTCCCAACGAAAAATACAAGAGGGACAAACCGATCACTTGTTGTTTGTCAATGCGCTTGTAACCTGACAGATAAGCCAGGTTGATGTCTGGTATCAATCTCCGCAACCAGGGGGTGTAGGAAATGGCCATCCCCATGTCATTAGTAACGAAGGCATATTTGGCAGGATTCCAGTGCATGGAGTTTGCGTCGGGTGACAAGGCCACCCCGACATCTCCCATACCTCCTGAACGTGAGTCAGGCGCAATGGTCAGGAACGGCACGGCTGTGGTAACGGTATTGATTTTTCCGGATAATTGATCTGTAGAGATCTGTCCGGCGGAAGGTTGAACCAAGGCTGCGAACCCCGTAAGAATCAGTATGAAAAATCGCACAACTTTCATGTACAGTAAATTTTAGCTGCAAATATATAGTTTTATCCGGCTTACAATGAATATCAACTATTCTAAAACCAATCGGAATCGATTTTATTGTATACCAAGATACGATTATTTAAGAATGACGAGCTTTTGAAAGGCCTCACCAGACTTCCCATCTGCTGTTTTAATTTTCACCCGGTAAAAGTAGGTGCCCCTGCCAATGCGGTCGCCAAAATCATCCAACCCGTCCCAGGAAATCGGCCACACCCGGAAGGATCCGGGTTGAATCTGGGTTTGATCGGCCGACAGGAATTCAAAACTCTTCACCAATTTGCCACTCAGGGTATAAACCTGTAAAAGAACATCCAGTGCCTGCTGGCCCTGGTTGTGTTCAAAATAAAAATCGGTATGGGTGGTAAATGGGTTCGGATAATTTAAAACATGATCGATCGCCAGTTCTTCTGAGCTTTTTACCGTAAAAGCCAGTTCCGTTTCAGTCGAATTATTCAGAATGTCCCACACCTTTATCCTGACCGTATGGTCGCCGGGAGTAAGCTTGCTCATGGGATAACGCAGACTGCCTGAAGTATACTGATCGAGATCACTTTCGTAGTAGTCATTCAATACCAGCGGATTCTGCTGGTTTCCATCGATAATCGCGGTAATATCATGACCGATTCCGTTACTGGTGGTGTTGATTCCGCTATCGTCACGGATGCGGGCGAGTAAGGTCGGACTTTGATTGGTCAATCCGCCGCTGACGAAAGTGGTATCGTTCATGTAAATATCCAGCATCGGGCCTTGCTTGTCATTTATGGCCGACTGCGAGGAACCCCCGATGAGCACGCTCAGGGTAACTCCCGAAGCGTCGGAGGTACCATCATTTCCGTAAAAGCTCAGTTTGCCGGGACCCACTTTATAAGAAATATCCTTGGGAACAATGAAGTTGAACGAAAAATCCCCGTTGTTCACGCTTGCTTTGCCCCGGAAAAGGATGCTGTTCCGGACCTCAAATTCCATGATCGGACCGCCATCATTGGCCAGGTTGGTCATGGATATTTCCTTGTCGTAAACGGTGGGTCGTACTAACCCCTGGAAATCTTTTAACTTATTGCCGCTAAGATCATTAATATATCCACTTATGGTAGCGGCCGACAGCGCTTTGAGTGTATCACGGAAATCATTGACCGGCTTGCCATTGATTGCGGTCATGGTGATGCCATATTGGGGGTAGCCCAAAGTCAATGCAGGGTCACCCAGCAAGGTGAAATTCAGTTTGTTCAGCTCATCCCCCACGGCATTTTTGGTCATTCGCATGACATCACCAAGAGCCAGCCGTTTACCGGTATTATCCTTGGTAAAGGCATAATTATAGAATTCAGTATTCAGAATAAAATTTGGCGAGGAATAAACCAGCCTGGTGGTTGAAAACAGGGCGATACCGCCACCATTAGTATTCAGGAGCACCCATTCCCCTCCGGAAACCAGTTCGGGGTCGTCGAAGCGGCTGAACTCACAGGTGGCAGTCATGAAGAGTGGCAGTTTTTCTGAGTTTTCCCAGTTCTTGATATCCGAAATGGTCAGAATTTCCTCATGTGCCAGCCCCCTTTCGCTGCCATGACCGATATAATTCATGATAAGGGCTCCCTTTTTCATACGGTCGCCGATGGCGCGGTTCACCTCAGGATAGCGGTCACCGGTCGGCAGGGTCACCTGTTGGTAAGCATCAAGAAATATTTTATCGATGTTGAACGTGGGATAATTAACTTTCAGCTTGTCGGCCAGGGTGTTGGCGTCCCGCATGTGCGTGTTCCCATCCTCATCGTCACCGATGAAACAAACCAGATTCCGCCAGTCGCCCAGTGAATTTGTTGAATAGTAGCGGGTGACCTTATCCACCATGGTAGCGGCTTCTGTTTCACTGATCACGGGGAAGCGGCCGATTCCGATTTCGAGCAGTCCGGATTCAATGTTTTCACCGGTATCCAACAGACCGAAATAATCGTCTGTTACATAGGAACTGGTGGGGTACAGCGATTCAAGCGACTGATAGGTTGGCAGGCAGGTCCTGAAATCTTTTACTGTTTTCTTATTGTCATAGGAACCATCCCCGAAAAAAAGCAAATAACGGAGCCTGAATGATCCGGTTGCGGACCGGTCGTAAAACATCTTCAGGAAATCGCGTACTGCGGTCACATCCCTGATCCCGGATGAAAATTCATTATATAGCTGATCAGGTGAGACCAACAGGGTCGTCAGGCCATCATTTTTCAGATGAAAATCGGCCAGTTCCTGTGCATAGGGTTTCAGGTCATCGTGAACCAGTATGACCATGTCGGGACACTCGAGCCCGTGGAGATTCTGGTTGGCAATCAATCCCAGCCCGTCGCCGGTAAATAGGGGTACCCGCATTCCGGCCGACTGCGGGTCAAAAACAATATATTCCCTGATTTCATCCGCATTCGTGACAAATTCAATTCCACCAGTATAGGCAGAAAGCGGCTTCTGAACCACTGTAGTCACATCTGTGACATCCCACACCCGATCATTCGTGGTTGCATTGCTGATCTGGAACCGGACCACTTTGCCGGGGCCGGTTTGCTGGTCATCCCTGAAGGCCAGCTGTCCCCCGTCAAATATCAGGTTGCAGCGTGTGTTGAGGGTCAGATAATCCAGCCAGCCCTCTGAAGAAGGGTTGCTTTGAATAAACCGGATATTGATCCGGAAGGTCTCGGCATCGGGGATGAAAGTGCTGTTGGTGTGGCCGGTTGTTGCATACAGCGCCTCAGAATTTTCCGTAATTACGCCCGGCAGTTCGAGGGTT
>JBBQOG010000318.1:0-4392 GCA_038330665.1 Bacteroidales bacterium | reverse complement strand
ATTGGCGATACCGGTTCCCTTTTACTGGGATTTCTCTTTTCCGTTTTATCCATTAAAATCCTTTGCTGCGCGGTTTCGCCTGATGACCTGCTTTATATGAAAGCCTTCCCATCGGTGGTGATGAGTGTGATGATCCTGCCGATTATCGATACCCTGCGTGTTTTCACCATGCGGATTGTACGGGGACAATCTCCATTCCATGCCGACCGAACCCATCTGCACCATGTTTTTCTAAAATTGGGATTTAATCACCTCCAGGCTTCCACATCCATAATACTGATGAATGCCGGGCTTTTCGGACTGACCCTTCTGCTCAGGAATCTCGATGCTATGTTCGTCGCAGTCGTTTTGTTTTCAGCAGGACTGCTAGTGAGTCTGATTCCCTGTTATTTTGCCAAGTGCCTGCCGGGTCAAAAAGAACCATCAGTAATAGAATCCAGAGTTGATCATTGATGCATCTCGTAAATCTTTTATCCTTTAAAGAACCTTTTCGATTAGAGGCCGGTTGTGATGAGGCGGGAAGAGGTTGTCTCGCCGGTCCGGTATTCGCTGCAGCAGTCATTCTTCCTCCGGATTTTTTCCATCCCCTGTTAAACGACTCCAAACAGTTATCCTTAAAACAGCGTGAAATTCTTAGGCCGGTCATTGAGTCCGAAGCCATTTCCTGGGCGGTGGGGCAAGTCGATCCGGTAAAAATTGATGAAATTAACATACTGAATGCCAGTTTTTTGGCCATGCACCGGGCCGTATCAGAATTAAAAATACGACCCGACTTCCTGCTGATCGACGGTCCCCGGTTTAACCCTTATGCCGGAATCGGGCATAGCTGTGAAATTCGGGGCGACGGCCGGTTTATGAGCATAGCTGCCGCATCGGTGCTGGCTAAAACCTACCGCGATGACTACATGCTGAAAATCCATCAGGAATTTCCTGTTTACCATTGGGATCGCAATAAGGGCTACCCGACTCGTGAACACCGCTCGGCAATTCGCACCAACGGTCCCTGCAGATACCACCGGAAAACCTTCCGGCTCCTGGATGACCAGCTGACACTTTTCGTGGAACCTTAACCAGAGCTGATTCACAAATTGTTAACCCCCGAGTCTACCCGGCAACTGTTAACCGGATCGCCCGATTCACATGCAATTCCTTCGTCAGACACATTAACGTTTACTATTTCTCTGTAATTTCGGCCGCGCACCGATTAATCAAATTCCGACTATCTAAAGATGAAATATTCTCTTAAATCGACAGTTAAACTCTTTCACCCCAAATACCAGAAACTCATCCTGGAGTACAAAGTCGATATGAAACCCCGGTATGGTCACGGTTTGGCCAAGCATCCCGGCCTTCTGGAATTAATGGAAAGCATTGACTACAAGTTATTTTTACAACAAATCCTTTCTCATCGGGATCGATTCTTTCTGATTAAGAAAGCAGCTGATGAACCGGATGAAAATCAACCCGCCTGGAATAATGAATATTTGCCCGGTCTCGATATCATGGCCCTTTATTCCCTGATTAACTATTTCAAACCCGCAAGATATGTGGAGATCGGATCCGGCAACTCCACCAAAGTGGCACGCAAGTCGATACTTGACAACGGTCTTTCCACAACCATCCTGTCCATCGATCCTTTTCCACGCGCAAATATTGATCATCTGGCAGATGAAATCATACGGAAACCACTGGAGAAAATAGAGGATATCAGCTTAATCAGCAAGCAGCTAAATGCCAACGACATTCTCTTTATTGATAATTCCCATCGTTGCCTGCCCAATTCGGATGCAACCGTTTGCTTCATGGAAATTCTTCCCCTTTTGAAATCCGGCGTCATCGTGGAATTTCACGACATCTACCTTCCGTGGGACTATCCACAGTTTATGTGCGATCGCTTTTATTCCGAGCAATATATGCTGGCGGCCTTCCTGCTGGCCAATCCGCAGAAATTCAGACCGATATTCCCGGCCTGGCACATCAGTCAGACCCCTGAATTATCAGGATTACTCGATGAAATATGGAACCATCCATCCATGAATGGCGTGGAAAAACATGGAGGATCCTTCTGGATACAAATTCAGTAAAATCCGGGCACTATGAAATTAAGAATCCTTCTTCCCTTGCTCATTCTGGCCTTTTCGTCTTGTACTCCCGGCATCCGTGGACCCAGGCTCACCAACGATGAGATTGCAAGAGCCTGGACTGAGGGAACAACCTTAAGCCTGAAGGATTATGAGCGGGCTGCCGGAAACCGGCCTCTATTCGCAGAGCAGAAAGTGATCCACGACAAAGGATATAACGTACTGATTGATATGGCCCATGAGTGCTCTTTTGCCACATTATGGGATCTTCCCGAGCGACTCAATCAATCGGGGTATCGGGCCGTCGGAAGTCATGCCACGGTAAATTCAGTGCTCGATCCTAAAGGATCCAGCCGGGTCAGGGTCTTATATGATGTGGAAAACAATATCTACCCTTTTGCCTGGTGGCCGAATTCAAAATATGACGTGATCATTACCGAACAATCGACCTCAGAAGCACAGAAATATACCGATGAAGAAATCGCGGCACTGGTCAATTTTGTTCAAAAAGGCGGCGGTCTCCTGATTCAGGGAGGTGCCCCACTTCACCAGCAGGCCGGGGCAATTTCTGAAACCGATCCGGAATGGACCCTGAACAGGCTTGCGGAAAAATTTGGCGGCGGATTCACGGGTCAGGATACCCTGATTCGTTCCATCCGGTGGGCACGTCTCTCGCTCTCTGATGATTGGGGTCCCCTGGTACCCCAGGCAAGCCTGTCGTCGACGAGTGGGCTTCCGAAGGAAGTTCTGGCGATAAGAAAGTTTGGCAAGGGGAAGGTCGTTTTATGCGGCAACCTTTCCGCCATCCGGAAAAATGGGAAAGACTCACCCGACCGCAAAGCATTAGCAGATTCGCTGCTGAGCCAGACCCTTTCGGCATTAACAGATTTTCAGAAACCGGTGGGTGGAACGTTGCGACTTCCGCAGACCATGGAAGGTGGTGGGGCGATTTATCCGGAATTGGAAGATCAGTTCAGCAATATTGTGTTTTATTATGCGGCCAATCAAAAACCGGCCCTACTGAAAACCGTAAAAGAAGATGTACCCAAAGCCCAGGCTTTCATTCAGCAGCGACTGCCCTCGAAGCCTACAGCGGAACCGATGTATTTAATCCTTTGTGCAGGGGGTGGCGGCGGTTGGGCCGTAAACATCTATAAACCCAAGGAAAACGGGATCATCAGTCTGGACGGGCACGGAATCCTTTCCATATTCGGTCATGAGCTTGCGCATACCATGTTCGGACCGGTAAACGACGACGGGAATGTGGCCGGGATCGCGCCGATACCCGATCGTGGTGAGGCGCATGCCGGATGGTTCCAGGGTAAGGTAAACGCATTATTTAAACCCGACCTCCTGGATAAAGCAAACAGGGAGTGCAACTCGATGTTTGCGTATGACCCCAAAGGAAATGCAATGGACCTGGCCACCTGTTATGAAAATGAGGCCATGAATCAGAAATGGGGATATGGCAAGGACTGGATCAAAACCTGGTATATCTGGCAAAAAATTGATGACCGCTTTGGCCCATCGTGGTATCCGAAATGGAAGTGGGTGCAGCATACTCGCTGGAAGGACGATCCGGAGCACCATCTAACCTGGGATGAAATGGTCGAAGATATGAGTATCGCCGTGGGTGAGGATTTATTCCCCTTCTTTATCAAAGTTGGAACCACCCTCAATAAGAAGCGATTAGAACAGATTGTATTTCAGGGCCAAACCCTCCACCTCAAAGTGGCGCCGATTGAGGTGACTCCCGCAGGGCGGGTAAGAATGGAGGAGGTTCTCTTTGAAGAGTAAATTTTGTGCTTCGCGCTTATTATGCTCGCTGACGCTCGCTAATTTTGTGCTTCGCACTTATTATGCTCGCTGACGCTCGCTAATTAGGCGCTTCGCGCTAAGAATGCTCGCCGCTACATCATTTTATTACGCCGGATCAGGGTCACGCCGACCACTGCCAGCGCTACCGCCACCAGCACGATTGCCAAGAAAGCGAAGTTGTTCAGCTCCACAAAATTCTTTACGTTCATCCCGAAAAAACTGGCCACCATGGTCGGGATTGCCAGCGCAATCGTGACGATGGTCAATTTCTTCATCACGATGTTCAGGTTGTTTGAGATGACCGAGGCAAAGGCATCCATCATTCCACTTAAAATGTCGCTGTACACGTGCGTCATTTCGATAGCCTGCTTGATCTCGATAATTACATCCTCCACCAGCTCCTCATCCACTTCATTTTTCTTGAAATACTTGGAATTACGAAGCTTGGCAATCAGGATTTCATTGGAGCGAAGTGAGGTGTTGAAATAGACCA
>JBBQOG010000317.1:0-4398 GCA_038330665.1 Bacteroidales bacterium | reverse complement strand
GGTGATTACCCGCAGATGTTCCGGGGAAACCCCTAACCCCAGGCATATATTTTCCAGCCTTCCGAAGGCAGAAGAGGTTTGTCCGCCCGTCATCCCGGTGGTTTCATTATCTGAAATAATCACGGTAATGGGACTGTTTTCGTTCACTGCATCCAGCAGACCGGTCATTCCGGAATGGGTAAAAGTGGAATCCCCGATAAAGGCCACTGAAGGGACGAGACCGGCATCCGCTGCACCTTTGGCCATGGTGATGGATGCACCCATGTCGACACAGGAATTAACGGCCTCGAATGGCGGCAACGCACCTAAAGTATAACAACCGATATCCGAGAAGGTGCGGTTTCCTCCAAACGGTTTCAAAGCCTCCAGAAGTGCCTGATAGGTATCAATATGGCCGCACCCTTTGCACATGGACGGGGGGCGGTTAGCCAGGAATCCGGGAACACCGGGTCCTGTTTTTGTGGGCAGCCCCACCGCAGCAGCCACAATATCCGGAGATAATTCCCCGTCACGCGGAATCGTGCCGTCCAACCGGCCATGAACCGGTATACTATTATTATTCAACAACCCGCGCAAAGCGTTTTCAAGGATAGGATACCCTTCCTCCAGAACCAGGATACTTTTACATCTTTTGGTGAGTGCCCTGATTTTATTTACCGGAACAGGATATTGGCTGATTTTCAATACCGGATAGGGAATTCCGTCAGGGAAATTCTCATTGACATAGTTTATTGCCAATCCGCAAGCAATGATGCCTTTAGATAGGTCCTCACCATTCATTTCATAATTAAAGGGAGAGTTTTCTGCTTCTTCGACCAGTTTTGGCTGAAGCTCCAGCAGTCGTTTGTATCTTTTCCGGGCCAGGGCCGGGAGCAGCACAAACTGGCGGGGATCTTCGGGCAGTTTTAGTGGGTTTTGACTGATAACCGGGCGTGTATTCACCGATGCTCGGGAATGTGCCAGTCTGGTGGTAATCCTAAGCATCACCGGCAACCCGTATTTTTCAGATAGTTCGAATCCGGCAAAGGCCATATCATAAGCCTCCTGCTGGTTGGCCGGCTCCAATACCGGCAATAGGGCAAAATCCGCATAAAACCTGGAATCCTGTTCGTTCTGAGAGGAGTGCATCGAAGGATCATCGGCCACCGCAACGATCAATCCGCCGCCGGCACCGGTTATCGCAGAGTTGATAAATCCATCCGCGGCCACATTCAGGCCCACATGTTTCATACATACCATCGCCCGCTTTCCGGCATAGGACATCCCCAGTGCAGATTCCATGGCCGTTTTTTCATTTGACGACCAATCCCGGTGTACTCCCCGCTCGGCGGCCTGGCGGTTTCGCTGTATATATTCGGTAATTTCAGTAGAGGGCGTTCCCGGGTACGCATAAACCCCGGATAAACCGGCATCCAATGCACCCTGGGCAATAGCTTCGGCCCCTAATAATACAAGTTGTTGCATCTTTTTTTGGATTAATGGAAAAGGCAGCGAATCATTTGCTGCCCTTTTGCAAAAGTACCATAATTTTGTTTGACAACACTCGTTTTAAGGTATATTTGCCCTTTGATGCTATTGAAAAAGTCCATACCGATCAGCCTGGTATTTCTGCTCATTTTTGCAGCCGCCGCGTTACATGCACAGACGGAACAATCCGGTAAGATCATCCATCTGACGGGCCGAACACTGACCGACAGCCTGGAATCGGTACCTTACGTTCATATCATCCTGGTAAATAAAAAGCTGGCAACAGCCAGCGACCTTCAGGGAAATTTTAATTTTCCGGCAGAAATTAACGACACCATCCTTTTCCGGGCGGTTGGTTTTAAGTATTACACCCTGATTGTCAGAGACACGTTTACCGTTCGTTATCCTTACATTCCGATCCTCATGCAAGAAGATACCATTCAGATCAGGGAACTGGTTATCCGGCCATGGCAGGGCAATTACGCGCGGTTTAAGGAAGCAGTCTTAAGTTACAAGCTTCCGGTTACGGAACTCGACCGGGCTGAAAAAAATCTTAATATGATGAATCTGAAAGCTTTATTACTTGATGCACCCCCAACTCCCACCATGGCATTCCGGAATACAATGAAAGTGTATAACGACCGTTTATATTGGGCAGGTCAGTTACCGCCTGTAAGTATAACTAATCCGCTTGCATGGGCTCAATTCTTTAAAGCACTTAAGAACGGTGATTTCAAAAAGAAGTAATTGTTTGAGTAAAGCGCAACTCCGTTACCGGGCCCTGGCAACTCTGTACCTGTTTCTGTCGTCAGTCATGGTCAGTTTTGCGCAAACGAATATCCGGATATCCGGATATATCCTTGATGAATCCGCCAACCCGGTTGAAGATGTCAATATTGCCGTAAAATCAACCCCATCAGGCACCACCTCCTCACAAACCGGTCA
Source organism: Bacteroidales bacterium (assembly GCA_038330665.1). Lineage (GTDB taxonomy): Bacteria > Bacteroidota > Bacteroidia > Bacteroidales > UBA12481 > UBA12481. Next base: position 1,986 of record JBBQOG010000317.1, on the reverse strand, counting down.
TTACCAGCTGAAATTGCCGAAACGCTCCGAATATGTCCTTATGATTTCGAAAATTGGGTTCGAGCGCCAGGAAACAACGGTTAAAGTCTCGGAATTTACCGATCCGGCCAATATTGTTTTTGATATTGCACTGGTCAAATCCGTCCAGGTACTAAGCGAAGCAGTGATCCGGCCGGACAGGGATCCGGGCGCAAACCTGCTCCGGATCGATCCAAAACTGATCTTCACCCTGCCCGATCCGTCCGGAAATTTTGAGGGGCTGATCAAAAAAATGTCCGGAGTGGCTTCTTCCAATGAACTTTCGTCCCAATATTCCGTGCGGGGAGGAAATTTTGATGAAAATCTGGTCTATGTAAATGATATTGAAATATATCGTCCGTTCCTGATCCGATCAGGTCAGCAGGAAGGGTTGAGTTTTATCAATCCCGATATGGTGGCCTCGGTTCTATTTTCTGCTGGTGGTTTTGATGCAAAATACGGAGATAAACTTTCGTCAGTATTGGATATCCGGTACCGAAAACCGATCAATTTTGCCGGATCGGCGTCCATGAGTCTCATGGGCGGCTCTGTCCATTTTGAAGGAACCACTTCAAACAGGAGATTCTCCTACCTGACAGGAATCCGGTACAAGACCAATAAATATATGCTCAACAGTTTGGAAACCAAGGGCGATTATAATCCAAAATTCGCTGATCTTCAGGCTTACCTGACTTATGATATATCACCGGAATGGGAACTGAGCTTTCTCGGCAATGTGGCGAATAACCAATATGATTTTCAACCCGTCGACCGGATGACAAATTTCGGAACCGTGAGTACGGCACTGCAGCTGAAGATTTATTTCGACGGTAAGGAACAGGATGCCTTTACCACTTACATGGGTGCCGCCACGGCAACCTATCGGCCCAATGACAAAATTGAAATGAAATGGATTGCATCGGCATTCCGCACCAATGAAGCCGAATCTTTTGACATACAGGGACAATATGCACTGAATGCACTTGACCAGCGCCTGAATTCCGAAACTTATGCTGACAGTATCCTGAACCTTGGAGTAGGCACTTATCTTGATCATGCACGAAATATTTTGAAAGCCAACGTGATCAGCTTCGATTATAAAGGAAGTTTCAAAAACGATGTGCACTGGCTTCAATGGGGCGGCAGATACCAGCACAGTTCCTTTTCCGATAACATCCAGGAATGGAACATGTTGGATTCAGCCGGATATTCCCTACCCTACTCCGATTCCACCGTTAACCTGAACAGCACCCATTTTGCGCAGTCAAACCTGAATCCCAACCAGGTGAACGCTTATGTGATGGATTCTTATGAAAGGCACCTGAATAACGGAAAATTGGTTGTGACCGGGGGCCTGCGGACCACTTATACCGACATCAACCAGGAATTCCTGGTCAGTCCGCGAGCCAGTGTTTCGTTCCAACCCGACAAAAAAAAGGATCTCCAATACCGGTTTTCCGCCGGAGTCTATAATCAGCCCGGCTTTTTTAAGGAATTCCGGGATCTCAACGGCCAGCTGCATACCGATATCCGGGCCCAAAAATCATTGCATTTTGTAGCCGGAACCGATTACTATTTTATTTCCTGGAGCCGCCCCTTTAAATTCACCACGGAGCTGTATTATAAATATCTGTGGGACCTTGTTCCCTATGAGGTGGATAATGTCAGGATCCGATACTATGGGGCAAATATGGCAAGGGGTTATGCCACCGGATTTGATTTGAAGGTGAACGGAGAATTTGTTCCCGGAATCGACTCCTGGGCGAACCTTTCCATCATGCAAACACAGGAAGATATTGCCGGTGATACAGTTGGTTTTATTGCCAGGCCCACTGACCAACGGGTAAACGTGAGCATCTTCTTTGGGGACTACCTGCCCAACAACAAAACCTACAAAGCCCACCTCAGCCTGTTCTTTGGGACCGGCCTGCCTTTTGGCCCCCCCGGCAGTCAAGCGCAGAAATCCGC
>JBBQOG010000316.1:0-4409 GCA_038330665.1 Bacteroidales bacterium | reverse complement strand
GCCCGGTTGAACCCCGACGGGAAGCTGGTGTGGGATGTCCCACAGGGTCGATGGGTGATCCTGCGAACCGGTTATACCCTTACCGGAGAGCCATGGAGTCGGTGGAATGCGTATCCAAAAGGAGATACTTTTGCGGGTGGTGAAGGGTATGAAATTGATTATCTGAACGAAAAATCTCTCGACGATCACTTCGAACATCTGGGGAAACTGGTGATTGAGGAGGCCCGCAAAGCCGGGGGCCATCTGGCTTATCTGTGGTCCGACAGCTGGGAGTGCGGCAAGCTCACCTGGACCCAGGATTTTGCCAAACAATTTCTACGCTTCCGGGGTTACGACCTGAACCCCTACCTGCCGGTGCTCGCGGGTTACACTGTGACCAGTACGTCGGTTTCAAAGCGTTTCCTCGAAGATTTCGACCGCACCCTGCAGGATTGTGTGGCTGAAAACTATTACGGACATTTCGAAGCACTCTGCCATCAGAATGGCATGCTGGTGGGAAATGAAGCCGGGGGCCCAAACGACCTTTCACAACAAGATGTACTGAAAAACCTGGGGCATTGCGACATACCATCCGGCGAATTTTGGGTGGGGTACCAATCGCCCGACCGGTTCAATTCCGACCGGGGAATGCGGTTAAATCTCAAACAAACGGCCTCGGCATCACATATTTATGGCAAGCCCACGGCCCAGGCAGAGTCGTTCACCCAAATGGAGCCCGACCGCACCCATTGGTCGTTCGGTCCGGGCGACCTTAAGCCTTATGCCAATGATGCATTTGCCGAAGGGATCAACCGTATCATGCTTCACCAGGCCACCTGCCAACCACCCTCCGATGGCAAGCCGGGATTCGAATTTTGTGCCGGACAGCATTTTACTCCGAACATCACCTGGTGGGAGCAATCACCGGCGTTCTTTGGGTATTTATCTCGCTGCCAGTTTATGCTTCAACAAGGGAAATTCGTGGGCGATGTGTGCTTCTATTTAGGTGAACGGCCGCCGGTTCTCGCCCCGCCGAAATATATCGTCCCCGGATTGGGAGCGGGATACGACTGCGACTATGCCAATGCCGACGTGCTGTTGACACGCATGACGGTGAAAGATGGCCGTATCCTGTTGCCGGATGGAATGAGCTACCGGTTGCTGGTGCTGCAAAACTGCACTTCACCGGTGGAGGAGATCTGCCGGCAGGTGGGCGACTACCAGAAGCTGGCCGTATCAGAGACTCCTTCCACCGAAATGTCATTGGAGGTGGTTGAAAAAATCCGGGACCTGGTTCGAAGCGGGGCCACCGTACTCGGACCCCCGCCGTTAAGCGCGGCCGGACTGAAAAACTACCCGAATTGCGATGAGCAGGTACGAAAAATTGCGGCTGAAGTATGGGGCGATCTCGATGGACAATCAAAAACAGAACGACGGTATGGAAAAGGCAGGATTATCTGGGGAAAAACCGCCCGGCAAGTGCTGTTAGCCGACGGAGTCAGGCCCGATTTTTCATTTCCCGGGCAGGATTCATTGACAGACACCTTCGACTTTATTCATCGCACGAACGGTGACCAGGAGATCTTTTTCATCATCAACCGGACGCACCACACCGAAAGTCGTGATTTTACCTTCCGGGTAACCGGCAAGCAGCCCGAAATCTGGAATGCCGTGACCGGCGAGATCCGCACGGCGAAAGCCTTCAGCCAGTCGGGCGGGGCAACCACTGTACCGCTGGAACTGGACCCGTTCGGATCCTGCTTCATCGTCTTTCAAAAATCAATTGCAAAAAATGCCGCTGGGTATGCTATAGGCAACTTCCCTGAAATGAGGGTGAGAACTGAGCTAACTGGCCCGTGGAAAGTGTCGTTCGATACCCAATGGGGAGGCCCTCCCGAGGCTGATTTCCCCGAACTGGTGAGCTGGACCAGTCGTGGGGAAGATGGAATCAAATACTATTCGGGAAAAGCTACCTATCGTAAAACGTTTGATTTTGGATCAAAATTAGGCCGTATATTCCTGGATCTGGGCAATGTTAAGGAGGTGGCAGAGGTAAGGCTCAACGGAACCAGTCTGGGTATTCTCTGGTGTGCCCCCTGGCGGGTGGAGATTACCCAACGGTTAAAGGATGGGATAAATGAACTGGAAATTGACGTGATCAATGTATGGGCCAACCGGGTGATCGGAGACCTAAGCCTCCCGGAGGGGAAGCGCTTCACTCAAACACATGATGTTTTCCGGTTCGATGAGATTCGTGCCGCAACCCCGCTGATAGATTCCGGATTACTGGGCCCGGTTCAGCTATTGCAGGGTTCTGACCGTTAACAGGGAATAGGAAGAGATCGAGCTTTGGATTCAGGCGGACCTACAGCAGGCTCAAGGCAGTCGTGATACTAAAGACATTGGGTGGTCGTTATTTATTCGCCCGTAAAAACCAATAAACCAACCTGAAATGGAAAACCGACTGACCCCTCACATGCACGATCCGGAACAACTTGAGCAACGGTATCGCAAGGATAAACCCCGGTTCGAAAGGGAGTTTGCTGAGTTGGCCGGTGAAGTTGATACCGACCTCATCCGGTTCTGGAAGATTCGGTTGAGCAAGGCTCGCCCGGAAACACAGATAGATGGGTTAAAAAGGGATCTTGCTGTCGTGATCGGGATATCCCTCCTGACCGCACTCCTGGCAAAAGTGCCGCAGTTGTTTTCAGCCATCAATTTGGAGTTTTTTTACCTGCGCGATCTACCCTGGATCACAATGAATGGCTTGATCCTTTATACCTTTTGGGTAAACCGGATTTTGGTTTTTCGAAAAGTTTTAGTTTATGCGCTGGTGTTACTGGCTTCGGTGGTATACATCAACCTGCTGCCCGATTTGCCGGGCGATTCAACCCTGCTGGCCATCATTCACCTCCCCTTGCTCCTCTGGTGTTTCTGGGGACTGGCCTGGTTGTCGTTCGACTTCAAAGATTCCGGCAAACGCATGGATTTTATCCGGTTCAACGGGGAACTGATTATCATGACCGGACTGATTCTTTTAGCCGGAGGGCTGCTCACGGCGATCACCCTGGGCCTGTTTTCAGCTATCGGGATGGAGATTTCAAAATTCTATATCGAATATATCGCACTTTCCGGAGCCGTTGCCTCGCCGGTGGTTTCTTACCTCCTGATCCGCCGGTATCCGGATATCACCCGGAAAGTGGCCCCGGTGATTGCCCGTGTTTTTACTCCTATCGTGCTGCTTTCACTAGTGGTATTCCTGATCTCATTGGTTTTCTCAAAAATCAGTATTCTGGAGAACCGTGAATTTCTGATGATCTTTAATGCCATGCTCCTCGGAGTACTGGCCATCATTCTATTCTCCATTTCGGAATTAGAAAACGCAAATACGGGAAATATCAATGTGCTGATATTATTTCTATTGGCGGTTTTGTCTCTGATTATTAACTCGATCGCCCTTGTGGCCATAACGACCCACCTAATTGGCGGACTCACTCCCAACCGGCTGGCCGTGCTGGGCACCAATATTCTGGTGTTCGTGAACCTGGCCCTCCTCGCCGGTCACCTATACAGATGCTACTTTAAGGGAGCGCCGCTTGAGAAAATGGAACGATCGGCAGGGAAGTACTTGACTGTTTATGCAATCTGGACCGTTTTCGCGGTTTTTATCCTGCCGTTTCTATTTTCGTTCCGCTGATCGGGGCCGGATATTCACCTGATTTGTATCCGCAAAACCGGTGCTTAAATGCGAATTAAAAAATATCTTTGATCAGGGTACTTCAATTGCACCCGATAATAGTATCAACGAATGAAGAAATTGGCGCTCCTCTCAGTCCTGTGCCTGACCTTAATCTGCCTGTCGGCCTGCCACCAAAACACCCGGAGTTCTTATCCAATAGCCGAAAATTCCGAAGCCTCCGTTAGACCTTGGGTGGATACTGTTGGCTTTGCCCATCTCGACTGGCAAATGGATAGCATCATAAACCGGCTCAATACCCGGGTGCAATTTGACCGCACGAAAGTTTGGAAAACGGTTATCGCTCCCCATGACGATTATAAGTACGCCGGGGAAGTGGAATACCAGGCGCTGGCAGGCATCCGTGCCAAAACGATTGTGCTGTTCGGGGTGGGGCACAAGGCCAAAAATTTCAATCTGGAAAACCGGATCGTGTTGGGTTCTTTTTCTGCGTGGAAGGCTCCCTATGGCAATATCCGGATCTCCTCATTGCAGAAGGAAATCGAGGCAAAATTGCCACAGGATCTCTGGTTGGTCCATGACAGTATGCAGCGGGTTGAACACTCGCTCGAGGCTGTGGTCCCATTTCTTCAGTACCAGAATCGTGATATGGAAATTATTCCGATCATCGTTCCCTTCATGAGCTTTTCGAGAATGGAAGAGATCGCAGGCGCACTGAGCCAGGTGCTGAGTG
>JBBQOG010000315.1:0-4421 GCA_038330665.1 Bacteroidales bacterium | reverse complement strand
ATATTATCATTCAGGTCGCGGATGTATTTATACAACTCCATCCCGTCTTGATGCGTCCATGATTTTTCCCACTGACCGTCGAACCACAAGATATTTGTATGGTAATTTTGCACCAGTTCCTTAACCTGGTTAAAAAGATATTGCTTATACCGGACCATGGTTGAGCTATCCACCGGCCTCGGATCTCCGCCATACCGGGTAGTATAATCGGGGTGATGCCAGTCGAGAACCGAATGATACGTCCCAAACAGGATTCCCTGTTTCTCACAGGCCAGCTCCATATCCTTTAACACATCCTTTTTATAGGGAGTTGAAGCGATACTGTAATCGGTAAAAGCTGAAGGCCACAGCGCGAACCCGTCGTGGTGCTTCGATGTGATCACGAAATACTTCATCCCGGCCTCCTTGGCAAGGCTGATCCAATCATCCGCATTGAATTTTACGGGATTGAACTGCAGGTACAAACTGTCGTAGGTACCAATCGGCACCTCACGTCCACGCGACCAGCCGATTTCGGTTCCCTTTATCGATATCGGACCCCAGTGCACAAACATCCCGAACCGCATATCCTGGAAATTTTTCAGAGCCACCGCGTTCGTCCGGAGGGTTGGATTGGCCTCACCGCCGCCGCCGAAGATCGGGGCTTGCCCGGCTGGCTGTTGGGGGGTACAGGAGATGAGGAAGAGCAGAGCTGTCAGAAGAAAGTGACGAGTGACAAGTGACAAGTGACGAGTGACTTGATGAGGTGACGAGTGACGAGTGATGAGTGGCATGGTGAAAAATTTAAAAATTATTGGCAAGACCTTTCCTTTTCGGGGGTTGGGATGCATCTATATCCTTATAAAGCTAAAACTTATTGCTATGTTACATAAAAACCTGGAAGTTTGGAAAAAATCTATGAATCTTGTAGTTGCGATTTATCAAGAAACAAAGAAATTTCCATCAGGGGAGAAATTCGGAATATCTCAGCAAATGCGAAGGGCAGCAGTTTCAATTCCGTCGAATATCGCCGAAGGATCCGCCCGAAAATCCACCAATGAGTTAAGGCAATTCCTGTACATTTCATTGGGTTCATTAGCTGAGCTGGAAACCCAGGTAATAATATCTTCATTATTAGACTATTGCAATGACCAATCCCTGATTTTGCAGAAAGAAATAAATCAAATCCGAAAAATGCTTCAAGCTATCATCAGCAAAATCAGTACCTAAAACCTAACTTGTCACTTGTCACTTGTCACTTGTCACTATTCCTCCTCACAATCTCCCTCATCTCCTCAAACTGCCTCTCCATACTCTGCAGCAACTTAAACTGTGCCCGGGCACGTTGCAGGTTATGATGTTCGTGCTTGATTTTGAAATAGTTGTCGCCGTCGACATAGTCGGTCAGAAAACGTACCCCGATCATGTAGGGTAAGAGTTTACCCGACAGTGGCAAATATTCGAGTTCGGTGGGAGTCAGCGTACTACGGGTTTCCTGCAGAAACCCCCGGGTATAGCCTTCAAATAGCCGGATATCCATTTCCACCCTGGAAAGATCCTGGTCATCCTCTGCCCCTGTATTGGTTGAGGTGCGGATGCTATCGCCAAAATCATAGTGCACATAGCCCGGCATGACCGTATCCAGGTCGATCACACAGAGGCCCTGGTCGTTTTTATCGAGCAGCACATTGTTGAATTTGGTATCATTATGGGTGATGCGCGACGGAATCAGTCCCTGTTGGCCCAGGTGCAGAATGGTACCCATCTCATCGATCCTTTCCATCACAAAGGCCACTTCTTCTTTCACTTGTGCGGCCCGGCCGGCAGGATCCCTTTTCAGGGTTTCCCTCAAAGTTTCCACACGCCTATCAATATTGTGAAAATTGGGGATCGTTTCGAAAAGCGGTCCACCCGGCAGGTCGGCGATCATCGATTGAAACTTCCCGAACATACGCCCCCCTTCAAAAGCCTTTTCCGAAGTGTCCACGATATCATAACTCCGGTTGTCCTCAATAAACAGGTACATGCGCCAGTAATTTCCATCGGGATCCTGATAGTAGGATTTATTCTGATGTGTCCGTACCAGCGTCAGTCCCTGGCGGTTGGGATCGGCACCCGGAGTCTGTTCCAGCTTCTTCCGGATATGTGTGGTCACCCGGTCAATATTATCCATCAGCCCCTCCACATTCCTGAAGATTTTATGATTAATCCGCTGCAGGATATAATTGTGTGCATACGCCTCAGCGGTTTCCACTTTATACGTATCGTTTATGTGTCCGCTGCCATAGGGCAATACAGACAAAATGGTTCCCTCGAAAGCGAAATGTTTGGTAACTGGTTGTAAATTATTCATCCCTCAGAAATTATTAAATTCTTGAATTCACCGCTAAAGATAGCCAACGACACCCAATTAACGACCACCGGAAGTCCAAATAGCGAGCTTTGGCGAGCCTGTTTCCTACCGCTGCATCATCATCATCGGCGTTGCCATGGAGGCTAGCGCGGATTCCGGAACCGGCTCCTTCTCCAATCCCATCCCCGACCAACTGACCATCAGCGATTTTCCACCTCCGGCATCAAAGTATCGTAATTCATACGGATGCCAGCCCACCCCCAGAGCCGTCTCCCCGGATTTCTCCGTCGGGCCGTGCAACCCGTCATGATTTACCACCATACGGTTACCGATCATCAGGGTACTTCCATCATCGGATTTTAGATAAAAACGGTAAATGCCTGGCTTTTCAATTTTAATGTATCCACGCATGATCGCTCCGAACGGCTTGACCGGCAAAGGCTCCGGCAATGCAAAGCTCTTCATCACCCCCTGTAAAACCGACTTCTGGCTATCCAGGTCGCCGGTGCTACTAAAGAGTCCGGTGTACAGATTATAGTCCACCCCCTTCGAAACCACCGGATCCAGCTGAATACCCGGAAGCATCTCCTGTTTTTCAGCGGTAATCATTACCAGAACGCTGGTTTTTCCAGATTTCATGCGGGTTATAGCTTTTATCACAGTATTTGACCGCACCTCCACGGGAGTCGTGTACCGGGTTCCACCGACCACCGGATCAGTGCCATCAGTCGAAAAGAGTATTTCTGCATCGGATGCCGCACTGTGAAAATCCACCAGCAGGGAATCCGTAAAGATAAAACTGTCGGCGGTAGTCACCGGAGTCGGTACCCGGTAGTTCACACCCATCGCATCCAAACGGGGATACTGTTTCCCCATCCGGAACAGGAATTTTTCATAATCACGCAATTCCTTCGGCGACCAAACCACTTCGGCGAGTGCGCTCATGCGGGGAAGGGCCTGGTATTCCACCTGCGCTTCGGTGGGAATGTATTCGGTCCAGATATTAGCCTGGGCTCCCAGCACATGCTTGGATTCCTCCGAACTCAGGTCTTTTGGGACCGGCTCATAGGAATATACTTTTTCCAGAGTCAGGAAACCTCCCCAGGCTTTGGGCTCAAATTTTGGATCCCCCTGATAATGATCAAAATAACAAAAAGAATTCGGCGACATGATCACATCATGGCCTTGCCGGGCAGCCTCAATACCTCCAGCTTCACCCCGCCACGACATCACGGTGGCTTCCGGTGCGAGTCCACCTTCGAGAATCTCATCCCAACCCACCAGGTTCCGGTTTTTCGATACCAGGAATTGCTCCATGCGCCTTACAAAATAGGATTGTAGCTCCATCTCGCTTTTCAATCCCTCGGCTTTCATGCGTTTCTGGCAATCCGGGCACTTTTCCCAGCGAACCTTCGGACACTCGTCTCCACCGATGTGCACATATTTAAACGGAAACAAGGAGACCACCTCGCTCAGAATATCTTCGACAAAACCGTAAGTCGATTCTTTTCCTGCACAGAACACATCATCAGAAACCCCCCAGGCCGTGCGGACTTCAAAGGGGCCGCCAGTGCAGGAAAGCTCCGGATAGGCCGCGAGGGCAGCAACAGAATGACCTGGCATTTCAATTTCAGGCATCACATCGATAAAACGGGTGGCTGCATAGGCCACTACTTCCCTGATCTGTTGCTGAGTATAAAAACCACCGTAAGTCGTGCCATCCTCATTCTTGCGGACGGACCCAATTTCAGTGAGTTTGGGGTATTTTTTGATTTCGATGCGCCAACCCTGATCCTCGGTCAGGTGCCAATGAAAAACATTCATTTTGTGCATCGCCAGCATATCAATATATTTCTTGATAAACTCCACGGAATACAAATGCCTTCCCACATCGAGGTGCATGCCGCGCCAGGCAAAACGCGGCTCATCCTGGATACTGACTTTCGGAATCCATAACCCGGAATTCTTTTGCAGTCCGGTTTTTCCATAAACCTCCGGTGGCAAAAGCTGCAGTAAAGTTTGTATCCCGTAAAAAATTCCACGGGCGCTGGTACTCTGAATTATGATCCCGTTTTTATCGGTCACCAGG
>JBBQOG010000314.1:0-4423 GCA_038330665.1 Bacteroidales bacterium | reverse complement strand
AGTCAAGGTATCCAAGGATTTTTACGAGGATAAGAAAACCGAGAAGCCGGGCTTGCTCACAGCCAAAGCCGGAATGAATTCATTCGTCTGGAACATGCGCTATCCCAATGCGGTTTCTGTGGAAGGAACCAACGTGATGTGGGCCGGATCGGGAACCGGGGCCAAAGCGGTTCCGGGAGTTTATCGCGTACGTTTGATGGTCGGGAATACGGTGGTTGCGGAGCAGCCTTTTGAGATCCGCAAAGATCCACGGTTGAATGTAAGCGATTCCGACCTGAAAGAGCAGTTCGACCTGCTTCAGAAGATCAACGGTAAAGTTTCGGAGGCCCATACCGCCATCAATCAGATCCGTAAGGTCCGGTTGCAGGTGAACGCCTATATCGGATCGGTAAAAGATACGACCCTGGCTAACCGCATGAAAGCAATGACCAAAACGATGATGGAGAATCTGGACAGGCTGGAGGCCACCCTCATGCAGCCCAAAGCCAAAGCTCCGCAGGACGTGCTGGCGTTTCCGGTCATGCTCAACGATAAAATGGCCGGATTAGGATCGAATGTGGCTTCCGCTGAAAGCAAGCCGACCCGGAATGCGTATGTGGTTTACGAAGATCTTGCTGCAAAAATTGATAAGGCGGTAAATGAAGTTAAGGCGATAACGGATAAGGAAGTGGCCGGTTTCAACGAGTTTATCAGGAAGGAACAGATTCCGGCCATCGTAATTGGTAAATAATCGGCGGTAAAACGATTGATGATCATACGAAAGAGAATTCTCGAACAGGATCTGTCAGATTTACAACCTTCTGCAACAGGACTGATCAATCTGAGCGGAACATCTGCAGGTGTCATTGTTGGCAGGATGGGACAAAAAAATGTACCTTGACCGCCTTGATTGGTCAGAGATTGATCTATTTAAAAAGAAACTCATGAAGAAATTTCTAATAGCCACCACGCTGTTGCTGACCGCTTTAAGTGGGTTGGCTCAAAATCCTAACCCGGTTAAACATTTTTTAACCGTTCAGATTAGTCCGTCAACATCGCATATTGCGGTTACCGATTCTATCATTAACCTACCGGCCGGTGAAACAGAATTCACTCTCAACGCATCGCTGACTCCGATATCGTTTTCAAAAAACGTAAAAGTGAAGCAGTTGGCATCCAAAGAGAAGGCTAAAGATGTGGGGATGGACCGCGACGATAGCGGTGGCTCCGGCAGTACCATCAAATTGAATACCTGGAAGGTTGAGTTGAAGGAAGGGTCCGGGAATTTTGTGGTTCGCTACGAGGGGAAAATCAATTTTTCCTTTTCCGGCAGCGATGAAGATTATGCAAGGGGGTTCAGCGAATCGCCCGGAATTGTGAATGAATCCGGCATATACCTCGCGGGCTCCACCCATTGGGTTCCTTCGTTTGGAGAACAATCGATTACTTATTCCCTGACCACCACCTTGCCATCGGGTTGGAAAACCGTTTCGCAAGGCGAAAGAACCAGCGAAATGGTCAAAGGCGACCGGCATATCGATTCCTGGAGTTGCGACACGCCGCAGGAGGAGGTTTTTCTGATAGGCGCCCGTTTCAATGAGTATTCACACAAGATGAACTGCGGCATTGATGCCATGGCATTCCTGCGTACGCCCGACGAGGCACTTGCGGGCAAATTTCTCGATCTGACGGAGCAATTCATGGATATGTACCAGAAGCTGACAGGGCCTTACCCATATACGAAATTTGCCCTGGTCGAAAATTTTTGGGAAACCGGTTATGGGATGCCCTCTTTTACCTTGCTGGGCGAAAAAATTATCCGCTTCCCCTTTATTCTGTATTCCTCTTATCCGCATGAATTATTGCATAACTGGTGGGGAAACAGCGTATATGTCGATTTCAGCAAGGGAAACTGGTGTGAAGGTATTACCGCTTATGAGGCGGATCATCTGATCGGTGAGCAACGGGGACAGGGCGAAGATTACCGCCGCTCCACGCTTCAAAAGTTTACGAACGTGGTGGATGAATCCAACGATTTTCCGGTGGATAAGTTTGTCTCCCGTCACGATGCAGCCAGCGAAGCCATTGGTTATGGGAAATCACTGATGATGTATCACATGCTGAGGCGCAAGGTAGGCGATGAGAATTTTCGGAAAGGATTTGCCCTGTTTTACAAAAACTTCAAATTTAAAACGGCTTCGTTTGATGATATCCGGAATTCATTTGAAACGGTTACCGGCATGGATTTGGAACCATTCTTTCATCAATGGCTGAGCCGCACCGGGGCGCCTGAGATCGCGATCCGTGAAACGAAAATTGTTAAGGAAGGCAACAAATTTCATCTGACCCTGGAGCTGGAGCAAAAGCAAAAGGCAGCGGCCTTTACGGTTGATATTCCCATTGTTATGGCTACACGGAAAGGCCTGGAAACTTTCGTGGTGAACATGAAGGATCGGAAGCAGACTTTTAGGTTTGATTTAGATAATGAGCCACTTAAGCTAGCGGTCGATCCGCAATACGATGTTTTCAGAATCCTGGATCCGATGGAAGTGCCGCCAACGTGGTCGAAGATCCTGGCCAGCAAGGATAATCTGATTGTATTGCCCTCAAAGGCGGATGATCGCCAGAAACAGCTGTATACGAATTTTGTCGATCAGTGGAAAGCGGCAGATAATGACCACTTTGAAGTTGTTTATGACAATGAATTGAGCAGTTTACCCGCCGACCGGACGAGTTGGATCATCGGGTTTGAAAACCGGTTTGCAGATAAAATCGATGCTGCTATTTCCGGCTTTCACTCATCATTGAAAGGGGATTCGGTACGGTTTGAAAATAAGACGACCGCCAAGAAGAACCATAGTTTTGTGTTTACCGTTTACAACGATCAGAACTTAGCTTATAATCTGGCGTTCATCGCTTTGGATACTAAGGAGGCGATTGCAGGATTGGTTACAAAATTGCCCCACTATGGAAAATATAGTTACCTGGGTTTTGAGGGTGACGAACCGGTGAATGTGGCAAAAGGGGAATGGCCGGTGCTGAATTCGCCGTTGATCCGGATTTTTGACAGCAGCGCAGAAAAAATCAATATGGTCGAGAAACGGGAGCCCCTGGTTACCCTGGCTCCCATTTTTTCGGAGAATCGGATGATGGAGCACATAAAATACCTATCATCCAGTAAATTACGTGGTCGCGGATTGGGAACTCCCGAGCTGGATTCAGCGGCAGATTATATTGCCGGAAAATTCAGAGAGTATGGTCTGGAACCGATGGGGAACTCTTATTTCCAGTTATTTACACACTCTTTTTCTGGAAAGGGCGAGCTGAAAATGAAGAATGTGGTTGCCATCATCAGGGGCACCGATGCAAAGTTTAAAGATTCACCGGTGGTACTTTCAGCGCATTACGATCACCTGGGTTTGGGTTGGCCCGATGCGCACAAAGGCGATGAAGGGAAGATCCATGCGGGTGCCGACGACAATGCAAGCGGGGTTTCCATTCTGCTTGAGTTAGCTAAATCAATGGCCGGCACCGTTTCACCTAAAAGAACCATCATTTTTGTTGCCTTTACCGGAGAAGAGGCGGGCTTGATTGGCTCCCGCTATTTTGTTGGCCAGATACAGAAATACTTTCCGGGAGCGGTACTTGCAAATGTAAATCTGGATACCGACGGGAGTTTGTTCGATAAAAAACTATTGGTGCTGAATGGAAATTCGGCCAAAGAATGGAAGTTCGTTTTTATGGGGACCGATTATACCACGGGTGTAAAAAGCGAAGTGATCCAGCAGGATCTGGACGCCAGCGACCAGGTTGCTTTCATCGAAAAGGGAATCCCTGCCGTTCAACTTTTTACGGGAGCCACCGAAAATTATCATAAGCCTTCGGACACCTATGACAAGATCGATGGTAAAGGGCTGGTTAAAGTGGCTGCCGTTGCCAAAGAAGTGATGGAATACCTGGCCGACCGGGATACCCCTTTTGAATTTACCGGCAAAACACCGTCGACCGCACCTCCGGCAGTGGAAAAGCCGGCTACTGGCAGAAAGGCTTCAACCGGCTCTGTTCCCGATTTTGCCTACACCGGTGAGGGGGTTAAAATTGGATCGGTGATTGAAGGCTCCTCAGGGGAAAAGGCAGGATTGCGCGCGGGGGATATTATCACCTCAGTGAATGGCCAACCGGTGAAAAAGTTGGCGGATTATTCCGATGCACTGAAAAAGTTCCAGCCGGGTGATACCATTAAGCTGGGCATTTTACGGGACGGGAAGGCTCAACTGATTACCATGACCTTAGGGGAAAGGTAGGATACCTTCTGTTCTCCGAAAGGATTTTGCGGGCAAAGGGTGGTCGGAGTGAAACGGCAGCGACTGGTCATTTGGGTGGGTAAGTCCATCGTTTTGCCAATGTCAAGGGCAAAGGCACAAATTCTACGGTAGATTGCCTC
>JBBQOG010000313.1:0-4444 GCA_038330665.1 Bacteroidales bacterium | reverse complement strand
GTAGATCGACCTCACCCCCTTCCCCCTCTCCCGCGCTCGCTTCGCTCACGGGAGAGGGGGCGCTCTTGGGAAACTTGTTGCCATTATACATTTGTGCAGCTGAAGACAGAAAATTAGGTGAATTTGCAACAGTCTGATTCTAAACCCACACAATTGTATAGGTATGGTTTTGTTTTTTAAGCAGCATCTTTCAGAATGGATTGCTCAAGATCAAGCTCATTGCGCCCCCTCTCCCGTGAGCGAAGCGAGCGCGGGAGAGGGGGAAGGGGGTGAGGTCGATCTACGGTAGCGGTCGTGAACAGGAGTTCCTTCACCACGAAATAAATCAAAAGTTCTCTGGTATAGGATGGCGGATATTCATTTTGTTTGATAACTCGTCCTTATTCTTCAGGAAATTTCCTACCTTTGATTATCCCCCGCAGTATTTGATATTTTTTATTCTGATGAAGAAAATCCGATTATTCTGGTTTGTTCATCTGGCTCTGGTAACCAGCGGGGTTCTCCTACTTAATTCTTGTGCAAATGACGTGATGGTGAATGCACCCGGAGATCCGGTGGCGGTGGTGTATGGGTTGTTAAATCCTGATCATACAGAACAGTATATCCGGGTGGGCCGGAGTTTTCTGACCGACCCTCAGGATCCCGGAAAACCACCGGTTACCGATTCTACGATTTGGAATTTGCCGGTTACAGTGTATATGGAAGAATGGGTGGGTGGTTTACCGGTGAAAACCATCAGCTTCGAACCCACTATTGCCCCGGCCAAGGATACAGGATATTTCCCTTCGGATAACCTTCGGCTTTTCAAAGCTGAATTTAAGCCCACGCGTTTATCCACCTATCGATTGTACGTGCACTTCCCGGATGATGACCGGATTATCACCGGTGCTACCCGGATCCCCGGCCGTCCGGTGGTTTATGATCCGCTCGAGATTCCCGGCCGTAAAATTAATCTTCAGGATGGGGTTCAGTTTACCACCCGTTGGGCTCCCGGAGCCGATAGGGGTGTTTTTCAGGGATTTTTCACGGTAAATTACCTGGAAACTGTCAACGAGGCCACGTCCTATCAACAAATTCATTTGCGAATGGATCCCGTACTCGGGCTCGGCTTGGAATCGGAAATGTCGGATTATCTGAGCGGAAACCGTTTTCTGGATGAGGTGGCCGCCCAGGTTCGGGTTCTAGAAGGTGCCGAAAGAAGCGTAATTAATGTTCAGTACCTCTTGTTCAAGGGAGGTGAGGAGCTGGCACTGATGGTGTCGCCCGACCTTCAGCAAACCACCATCTCCAGCAGTTTGAACCAGTATACCAACCTCGTCAATGCCATCGGTTTATTCAGCTCCATCCAGCAGGTTGCCGTGAATAACCTGGAATTATCCAATACTACACTCAATGAACTGGCTCACAGCGAACTCACTGGTAATCTGGGTTTCAGAGATATTCACGGTGGCGAATTAAATCCGAAACACGATGAATAACAGGACCATATATCTGCTCATCAGTTTTATGCTGATCCTTGCCGGTTGCGAACCGCAGACCCCCGATGATCCGGGTGGAATCAGTCAGGATCCCGAATCCGGAAGCGTGGAATTCAACTTTTCCCTACCTGCACGCAATGCCCCGGTAAGCGGGATTCATCGTCTCGACCTGAGCCTGGCCCATACCGCATACGACCTGTACCGGGGTGATTTTTTTATCAGTGCCAACGTTTCCGACCGGGTGCCCACCTATAATTTCAATCTGGCTCCCGGGGATTATTACTTTCAGGCAGGAATTACCTGCTCCTGTTTGGGCGACACCTGCCTTTGGGATGGTTACCCCGGCGGTCGGTTCGGTGCAATCTGGAAAATGGACCGTATCACCATAGTAAAAGGGGAGAAACTGGTTAAAACAATCACTTTCAATCAATAGTCGATGAAGAAATGGCTTCATACCTGTTCTTCTGTTCTTCCAGTCTTTGGTCTCTTCTTTCTTTTTAACAGTTGCGCCAAGGATTCCAGCCCCGATCCTTTGCCGGAGCTCAAGGTCCTATTCTCCCCCACAAAGGCGGCCACAACCGACTGGATTGAGATACAAGTGCAGCCCGTTACTTTAGGTAAGGCTGATCGTACGCTGTTTTACCGTTGGGACTGGAATAGCGATGGCATCTGGGACACGGAATTCAGTACAGCCGACAAGGTTAAGCACCGCTTTATGCAACCGGGCAGCCTGATGGTCCGAATGGAGGTGGCCGACGGCAAAAAGCAGGTGAAGCTCAGCGAGGTGCCGATTGTAATCCAACAAGGCTACTCGGCACCAAAGACGGTATTTTCAATCACCCCCGGCAAAGGAAATATCCTCACCACTTTCGGGTTCGATGCCTCGCTCACCAAGGACGATGAAGATTCGCTGAGCCAACTGAAATTCAGATGGGACTTCCTGGGTACCGGCCATTTTTCTGCCGAGTATTCCTTAACACCCCTGGCCACCTATACTTATGCCACGGCCGGAGTTTATCACCCCAAACTCGAAGCACGGGATCCCTCTGGAAGGTCGGCGACTTTCAGTATTAAATTGCAGGTGACCATGGAGGACTCACTGATCCGGCCCGATTTTACCGTTAATAAATCTTTTATCCGGATGGGGGATACCCTGATGCTGGATGCCTCGAAATCATTTCACTCAGCCGATGTCAGACGCCCGCTGCTCTATTCCTGGCTGTTTCCCGGTCGCGTGGAATGGACGGTGATGGATGCCGAAGCGGTGAAAACTTTTACCATTCGCCAGGAAGGCGCTTTCGCCATACAACTGAAGGTGTACGACAAAGCCTCAAAGATGTTTAATACCGTTTCAAAAGATTTTTATGCGGCCGGACAGAATTTGCCCCCGGTAGCCAGAATCCGCGCCGGTTCGATTTTTGGAAATATCAATAGTCAATTTTACTTCGATTCCTGGGCCTCGTCCGATGATAGTCTGCCGCCAAGTGAATTGCAAGTGCGCTGGGATTTCGATGGAAACGGTTTCTGGGATACTCCCTACTCAACCGATAAAGTGGTTTATCATCAATACGAATCGGCCGGAGAATACAATATCAGGTTACAGGTCAGGGATAATGAGGGCCTAATATCGATCGATACCAAACTGATACATGTTTCGCCCAATACCAATGAAACCGGTTATTTCTGGGATCAGCGCGACAATAATTTTTACGGAACGGTAAAAATCGGCAATCAATGGTGGATGTCAAGGAATATGAATTATACGATTCCTCCCAAAGAGGAACAAGGAGTTTTGCAGTGGCTTTGCCTTTTCGAGCAAAGCAAATGGTGTGACCAGGTAGGTAAAATTTACCGGGTGGGTGCCGTGGTGGAGAATCGTGCGGATGATGAATTTGCCAATGTTTGCCCGAGAGGATGGCATATTCCATCAAAACCCGAATGGGAAACCCTGTTTAACTCGATTGGTGGACTGAATCATTTAAATGAGCTCAGGGTCGGCGGAACATCAGATTTCAATGCGCTGGACCTGGGCTATGGTAGTTATTACATTGTTTGGGAGGGAATGTCACCCATTGATACCATCTATGAATTTCATGAAACTTTCCAGACCGCCTGGTTTATGTCCACCACCGGACCGTATGATCCCCAGCACGTCCGCACCGATATCTGGCAGTGGGAGGTCGGCAAGAATGTCGACCCCTGGATGGGCTACGGGTCGACTTATCTGTACATGCAGGTGCGGTGTTTAAAAAATGAGTAGGGACGGGGGGCTGGGACAATAAGGCAAAAGGCAAAGGGCAAAAATTAGTCCTAAGAGATAGGAAACAGGAATCAAGTAAGATTCGTATTTAATTGATAATGTAGCTATTATCACTTTATTCCTATTTGTCTTTTTACTAATTTTTGCCTTCTGCCTTTTGCCTTTTGTCGCAGCCCCTTAGTGAAGAGCTTTTGGGTCATGCGCTCCGCCCTGAAGGACGGAGTTAGTCAGACGATCCTGCATCCTTATTGGTGCCGATAGTTATCCATCTGTCAATATTTCTGGCCATCTCATCCGGATTGGGCAAAAGTTGCTTGTAATAATCAGGTAGGTGTGAAGTTGTGCTGTATGTGGCCACACCAATGGGCAGAAGCGAGGATTTTAGGGAATATTCAACGATTAATCGCTTCTTATCTTTGCAGATGATAATTCCAATAGCATCTTTTTCATTGGGCTGCTTTACTTTATCATTGAGCACGGAAAGATAAAATTCCATCTTTCCTTTAAACTCAGGTTTGAAAGCACCAGATTTCAACTCGATTGCAACCAGACACTGAAGTTTTCTGTTGAATAAAAGCAGATCAATAAAGAACTCGTCCTCTTCAACGACCAAACGGTATTGATTACTTATAAAGCAGAAATCGCCCCCAAGTTCTGTAAGAAATCCCCGTATATTTCTTAATAGAGCAAGCTCCAATTCCCTTTC
>JBBQOG010000312.1:0-4466 GCA_038330665.1 Bacteroidales bacterium | reverse complement strand
TCTGTTCCTCCGTGAGAGGATACAGACACCGGTATGGAACCACGCTCACCAGGGCAAATGCTGCGGGCTGTAAAACAGGCAGCCCGGTACGGCGGTATTCGGTCCAGGCTTCGATGCCCCTCCCGAAGAGTGCAACCCATTTCTGAAGGCCGATTCTTTCCGCATTAGTATACCTGCCGTAAGATGAGGTGATAAAGGACACAAAATCAGACTGTTTCAGGCCAAGCTCCGTGAAGTTCGCCCCGATACCCTTTTCGTAAAAGGTTCGGGCATCACCCGAAATCAGGTTCCGGGCAGCAGCCTCAGCCATCAGGAACATGACCTCGCTATACGAAATAAAAACTCCGGGCCGGTCTTTTTGGCCATATCTCGTATTGATCCTTGAAAAATTGTCGATTTGCCCCGCTCCCGAACCGGATCCATTTGGCAGTCCGGCATAGGTACCGGATGAATTCTTAAAGGCATATACCGCAAGTCTTGGGTCCGATGTGCTGATCAGCTGATCAGCGAGCGTTTTACTGATACGATATCCACCATCGGAAGCCTCGGCACTTAATACATCATATAATGGATTCCAGGTCCTTACGTTGTTTGCTGAATAGTTGAAGACCGCATTGTCGTCATTGCTTTCGGGCAGTGGACTATCGGGCCCGTCCACCAGCTCTTGCAGTTTTCCGCTCATATCAACCTTTCCGGATATACGTATCATTATTCTCAGACGCAGTGCGTTGGCAAACTTCTGCCACTTTTCGGCGTTCCCGTTAAACATCACGTCATATCCGGATTTAACCGATATTTTGGATAGGCCGCTGAGCAACTGATTTGCTTTTTTAAGTGAATCCAAAACAGCCAGGTAAATGATTTCCTGGGAATCATACTCCGGCTTGTTGATCCCGCTTTCGGCTGCAAGCGCTTGCGTATAAGGGATCGGACCATAGCAATCTGCCAACAGGGCAAACCCGTAACTATACATAATGAGCGATACGGCTTGTAACGATGCATTGCCTTCCCCGACTGCTTTTTTATTCATGACCTTTAAATCAAGGAGCGGTCCGGTATACAGGTTGTCCCAAAGAAAAGACCTTGATTTTTCAAAATTATACCTTCCGGGATCCGTCCAGAAGCCGCAACTGATGTGCTGTATCCAATCCGATGAATAAGCAAAGCTCTCCATAAATCCATTCTCGGCATTTGAAATACTCATGATTGCACCCGGAAGAAGGTAATCCGAGGGTACATCGGTTATCCCGTTGGGATCTTTGTTTATCGTATCAAAATTCTTTTCACATCCCACGGTTAACAGAAGACCGAGCATCCCGGCTATCAAAATAAAGTTCCTCTTTTTCATATCCCGAAAATTAAAAGGTGAGGGTGATGTTCATGGTGATCGTTCGTGCAGACGGCATATTAAAAATCTCAAAGCCCTGTTTACTGTTATCTGCGGATATGGAAGTTTCCGGATCCACATGCGGGATCCTGGAATAAAGCAGGGCCAGATTACGGCCTACCAATGCCAGCGATATCCGGCTTCCCGAAAGCTTTCGGATATACTTAGCCGGAATATCCCATGCCAGACGTGCCTCCTTCAGCTTTATATAGGAAGCATCGAAAATGGCCGTTTCGTGTAGCCCGTAAGCGTTGTACCAGTATGAATAATCGGAGAACGGGACGGATACATTGTTGGTAACATATTCGGTTTGACCATTGACGGTTTTTTCCATAACCCCATCACCGATAACGGCACCCTGTCGCAGGGGCACATCCGTGGCGATATCGAGACCATATTGCCTCAGCCATTGTGTCGTCATGGAGAAGATCTCACCGCCGTATTTAGCGCTCAACATTGCAGAAAGACTGATGTTCCTGTATTTCAACCTGGTTGTCACACTTCCGATCCAATCCGGTGTGATATTGCCCAAAACCATTTCGTTATCCGATTTAACCGGGAGTCCGTTCACATATACCACCCGGCCCAGCGGATCTCTTTTCAACCCGTATCCGATAATGTTTCCATAGGGCATACCGGGCCTGGCCTCAGTCCGGATTCCGGAATAGCCGTAACCAATCGGTAATGCATCTACCCCTTCAGCCAGGGAGATCACCTTGTTAATGTTTTTCGACCAGGTCAGTCCCAGATCCCACGAGAAGTTCGCACGGGAAACCGGGGTGGATGAAACCGCCACTTCGAGCCCCATATTGGAAACCTCACCAATATTGACATAACGGAAGGAATATCCTGTTGATGAGGCAATGTTTACCGGTGTGATCTGATCAAAAGAGGACCCCGTGTAGCCAGCCAAATCAAAATTCAAGCGATTATGGAAAAACCTGAGATCAAGTCCGGCTTCGTATTGCTTTGTCCGGGTAGGCTTCAGGTTTGGATTTTTTAGCGTATTCTCCACCGATGCCTCATAGATGGACCCGATCCGGTCGAGATTATAAAAAGATCTTTCCAACTGGTAGGCCCAGGTATCGGACCCCACCTGGGAAGCATTAAGTCGCAGTTTCGCAAAGGAGATTACCTTCGGCAATTTCAGGGTTTCCGAAGCCACCCAGCTGAGTGAGGCGGAAGGATAAAAATAGGACCGGTTGGCCGGCGGCAAGGTGCTCGACCAGTCATTTCTTCCGGTAACCGTTACGTAAAATCCATTCTTGAACGAAAGATCCACACTACCGAACAAACTATTAACCCGTCGGTGCGAGTATCCGTTGGAGGCTTGTTTTGATCCCTGTGCATTCGACAGGTTGAATACTCCGGAAATGGCCAGCTCGTCGGCCGACATATTACCCCAGTCCATGATGTTATCGCGCCGTTCACCTCCGGCCAGTGCATTTATGCTCAACAGACCTAAATCTTTTGTCAGGGTAAATTTGAAGTTGGAGGTACGGTTATCGCGCTGGGTGAGTGACCGGCTGTAAAATCCCTTGTAGCTGTATATGCTACCATTCCAATGTCTTACACCATCGTTGCATTTTTGCTGATACAACTCATCGAGAAGTTCCAACGAGGTGTTCCCATCAAACTTCAGCCAATCGGTCAATTTATAAACCACACCCACTACAGCAAATAAACGATCGCTGGTAAATTCATTCTTCAGATTGTCCAACGTAAAAAATGGATTGGGATAATAGTCACTGGTGGCCGTGGTGGTTCCGGGAACCACAACCGATGGGTTTTTCCCGATATAATCCCCGGGTAGCGGAACCCCTTTATCGAGGAGGGCCTGATAATTTCTCAAATCCTCGACATTATCGCTCCTCGACATGAATAGTGCGCTTTTCACCGCATTATAGGCATCGCTGTTACCGGTAAGCCTGTTGCCGCTCTGGGTCGTGGAATAAATGACCGAAGTGTTGACTTCCAGTTTTTTCGAAATATTGGTTCCGGCATTCAATGAGATCACATTTCGTTGAAGATCGGTATTGTGCAGCATCCCTTTTTCGCGGGCATCATTATAGGAGAGCCTGAAATGATATTTTCCTTCCTCACCTTTGCTGAACGCCAGGTTATTACTGAATATATTGCCCGGTTCAAAAAAGTTCCTGAAATTATCCGGATAGGATTTAAGAGGTAAGGGTACCGGCTTCCCATCCGATCCAAGCGGACTGTTCCACTGAACAGCGAGTAAGCCGTTATCCAGTTTGGGGCCCCAGGCATAGTAAGGTTCTTCGCCTGATTTCCAGAAATCCCATCCCTGGGGGTTCATACCCGGACCGTAACTGTTTTGGAACGACGGTAAACGGAATGGAGTCTCCAATGAAAGGCTCGTATTATATTCAAACCCTAATCCTTTCTGCCCCCTTCCGGATTTTGTTTTGATCACAATAACACCATTCGCTGCCTGCGATCCATAGAGCGCTGCCGCACCGGCCCCTTTGAGCACGGTCATTTCACTGATATCTTCAGGATTAATATCGGAGATCCCATTTCCCCAGTCGATATCGCCCGTACCGCTGCGGAGCGAATTATTAACAGGGATACCATCGATCACGAAGAGCGGCTGATTGTCGGAGGATAAACTTGAAATCCCCCGGATCAGGATCCTTGATGAAGATCCAACCCCTCCGGAAGAGGAGCTGATATCAATGCCGGCAACTTTCCCTGCCAGGGCATTGATCAGGTTAATCTCCCTGGATTCAGCTATTTCGCCCCCCTTCAGGTTCGTGGCGGCATAGCCCAGTGATTTGGCCGACCTGCTGATGCCCAAAGCAGTGACGATCACCTCATCCAAAGCAATCCCCTGCCTGAGCCTCACGGTAATATAGGTGCTGTTCCCAACCGAAATTTCCTTTTTCTCCATGCCAACAAAGGTGAATTCCAGGATATCACGACCGGCAGGAAGAGCGATCTCGAACTTGCCTTCAGCACTTGTTGTCGTCCCCTGGTCGGTCCCTTTTACCATTATGTTTACACCCGGTAAAGGCTCCCGCGAGAGGCTGTCGGTAACAATACCCTGTATTTTTCT